>JBKJRG010000190.1:0-5753 GCA_046594805.1 Opitutaceae bacterium
ACCCGATCCAAGAATTGGGATTTCTCTCTGGAATACAGCTTCGGCACCGCGAGCTACGCGAAGGTCGGCTATTTCCACAAGCGAATCGACGACTACATCCGTAGTGGTCAGCCGATCGGCGTTGTCGGGACGGGTCTCGATAACGGCTTCAATGGCCAATACGAAGGCTACGAGATCCTCTCGAACACCAACGCCGGCTCCGCCTTCACCCAGGGTTATGAGTTCGAGTATCTGCAGCAGTTCCGTTTCCTGCCCGGCGTGCTGCGGACGTTGCGGCTCTCCGCCAACTACACCGCCCTCATGGCGCATGGCGACTACGGCACGCCGGGAGTTTATCTGCGGACCGAGCAGGTGAATGGGTTCATTCCCCGCACGTTGAACGCCAACCTGGGTTGGGACTACAAGAAGTTCAGCGCGTCGATTAGCTGGAATTACACTGCCGGCAGCATCCGCGGCGGCTTCAACATCGCGAATCCGTCCCGCAACCGCTACATGATGCCCCGCGACCTCTATAACATGAACCTGCGTTATCACCTGCCGCGTAATGTCACGGTCAACCTGGGCGTGCAGAACATCTTCAACGAACCGCAGCGCTACTACCGCTACGTGCCGGACCAGATGGAGACCTTCCTGATGCAGGGCACGACGATGACGGTCAGCCTCGAGGGCCGCTTCTAGGCGCAGCCGTCAGCGTGGATTTCGAAGGCCCGCGGCAACGCGGGCCTTTTTTTGCGTAATAATTGTAGCCCTGCGCGTGAGCGCACGGAGCAGCGACCGAGGGTTGAGGTAGGGCTGCCGCTTGTCGGCATGCCGTCGCGGAACAGCCGGCCGAACGCCTTCGGTGTTCATTCGCCACCAGCGCATCGAGCGTGCGGGGTTTTCGCCGATTCGCCGCGTGACGGCATGGCGACGAGCGCCAGCCCTACCCGGGGTGCAGGTGCGAGCGTCGTCAGCAACGCCCTACCCACGAGCCTTACTTCCCAGCCAGCGCCTTGAGTTTCTCCTCGGTGTCGCGAATTTCCTCCCCGACTTTCTTCAGCCGCTCCTCCTGCTTTTGCCGCTTTTCCCCGAGAAAGCCGGAGGACGCCGTGTCACCCGGAGTGGTGCGAAGACTCGAGTTCGCCTGCATCATTTTCTCCAGCTCGCACTTTTCGACGCCCAGTCGCCAGCGTTTCGCGTCGTAACCCTGCTGCAGGACCTCGCGCACCGTGCGGCCGTTAACTTTTGGACGCAGGGCGTCGTTCACCGCGTCGGCGCCCGTCGCCTCCTGGTGCGTAATGATTTTCACCTTGATGTCCTGAAGGGCGGTTTCGAACTCCGCCCACTCGTCGGCCGTGAACGCGCCTCGTGCGTCGCGCTGCCAGCGGGCAAAATCCGTCGAGGTCTCCGCCGCGACCTTTTGCTCGAGCCGCGGCGTGCGCTGACAGCCGCCGACCAGAGCTGCAGCCAGCATGAAAAGGGCAAGACTGGCGTGCGCCTTCATGCTCAACGCGCCTCGAGCCACTGCACCGCATCGATCACCACGTAACCCTCGGTTCCGGCGTTGGAGATTTCAACAAAACCGGCACGACCTTGCTCGAAGCGATACGTGCCGACGGGCTCCAGCAGTTCATCGACCGCGGGTTTCTTCTTCTGGTTCAATGTCACCCTGGTCTCACCGTCCGCGTGACGAATCGTCACTGGCACGCTGGGGGCGCGGTTCGCATTCCACGGGTACGCCACGAAGACCTGATAACGCCCCGGGCGCGGCAGGTCCGCCACGAATCGAGCCGTTTGCTGGCCTTTATTCGTGTCCCCGTCGTGCCGGTAGCCCTGCTCCACATAGGTCGAGTGCGCCGTGCTGTTCCGATCAAAGCCATTCACGGTGGCCGCGAGATCATCCACTACGATTCCGCCCGGCTTCATCTTGTTCATCACGGCCCGCGGCACAATCGGCGGGCTCTCGAAATCCAGCACCTGCCCATCCTTCAACAACCGCTCCTGCAGCCGGCGCGCGTCGACGCGCTGGATGGCTACCATCTCCTCGATGGCGTGCACCGCCGCCGTCGCGGCACTCTGGCCCGTCACCATGAAGACCGGCTCCATCCGGATGCTGCCATACGCGATGTGCGACGCGCTCAGGCACACCGGCACGAGCAGGTTGGTGCATTCCGCCGCCTTGGGATGGATGCTGCGGAAGCTGATTGGATAGGGGCTGACCCGCACCTGGATGTCGCCCTCGTTGCGCACGAAGCCCTCCTTGGTGATGTAGCGCTGGATATTGTGGGAATCCATGTTGTACGCGCCCATGCCCACGCTGTCCTTCACCACCTCGGCGCGCGTGCAGTTCTTTTCCGTCATGACATACTCGCCAATCATCCGCCGCGCTTCGCGGACATACATCTGGCGCGGGAAATTCCCGTTCTCGGTGAACTCATCTCGCGCCAGCCCGAGCCGCTGGAATTCGGCCCGGATTTTTTCCGGCACCCGGGGATGGTTCGCCAGCGTCCAGAGCAGCCCCTTGTGCCAGTCCTCGTGCTCGCGCCAAATCCGGGCGCGCGTCGCGTAGTCGGCGTCGGGGTAATCCCAGTTCATGCCGATGAAATCCGTGCTGATGGCAAAATTGTTGTTCGTGTCGGTCTTACGGTTCGGCATCCACACCGGGTTCCACGGCACGCGGTGATCCCCCGCGTCGAAATTGCGGAGCAACAACTCGAACCAGCGCGGAGCGTAGTTGGCCGGTTTCTCCCAGGCCCGGCGATTCTCCGCCACGTCCGTCGTGCACAGCCGGAAATTGTAAGCCTGCACCTTCTTGTCCCCAGTGAATTCTTCGCCCGGCCCCTCGACATTGATCCCCGGCAGCACTCCGCTCGACGGATCGCCTTGCTTCACGTAGGGATCGACCTGCTTGGTAAACTGGTGGCTGACGGTGTGCACCGTTTGCACGCCGTTGATGGTTTCGCCATAGACCTTGTTCGCCTCGCGGCCGACGTGATAACCGACGCGCGCCTTCGCCATCAGGTCGCCCTCGTAGGAAGCGTCGATGAACATCTGCCCCTCGAAGCTCCGCCCGCTCTCCATCACAATGCGCGTGATCCGGGTGCCCTGCTTCACGACGCCCTTCGCCAAATCCAGCCGCTCGCCTTTCACCACCGTGACCTTGTCGCGCACCTCGCGGAGCATGTCATCGTAGATCTTGGACGCCACGTGGGGCTCGAACGTCCACATCGTTTTCTCGTTCGGATCGTAGCGATTTCCGCGGCGCGCGTTGTATTCCGCCTTGGTCTCGTGCTTCCACTGTCCCGGCTGCTCGTAATGCTGCCACACCCGGCCATAAAACTCGCGCGAGATGCCGCCGATGGCGCGCTTGTTGCCGATGTCCGTCGCCCCCAGCCCGCCGGTGGTGAGACCGCCGAGGTATTGCGTCGGTTCGATCACCACCGCGGTCCGGCCCATCCGCGCGGTCTGGATCGCCGCCGCGATCCCGCCGGAGGTGCCGCCATAAATAACGACGTCATAGGAGGCCGGCGCGGCCGCCGGCAGCAAGGTCACCGTGGTTGCGAACAGGAGGGGTAAAATAAGCAGGCGCATAATCGTCGAAACTGAACATTTCGCGGCCGTGGACGAGCCTGATGTAGCGGCAGGCGTCCGTGCGTTTTTAGGTGGGGCTGGTTCTCCGAACCGGCCTGGGTTCCAGCGTGAATATCGCTGCAAGCGCGATTCAGCCGGCAACCCAGGCCCGCTCGGAGAGCGAGCCCCACCCTATAAGGCAGCCACCCGCCGCCGCAACTGTCCGCACGCCGCATCGATATCCGGCCCGCGCGACCGCCGAAAATGCGCCACCACTCCCCGCGCTCTTAGCCCGGCCACGAACGCTTCGGCGGTCGCATCGTCGGTCGGCTCGTAGGTTTTCCCGCGCAAGCTGAGGCCGGTCGGGTTGTACCGCAGGAGGTTCACATGCATCCGGCGCTCCCCCAGGAGATCCGCGAGTGTCGCCGCGTGGGCGGCTGAATCGTTCACACCCTTGAGCAGGCAATACTGGATCGTCACCGGCCGGCCACGGCTGGCCTGAAACCGATCCGCGGCAGCGAGGATTTCCGCGATCGCGTAGCGCCGGCCCATCGGCAGAATCTCCGCCCGCATGGTGTCGTCCGGCGCATGCAGGGACACCGCCAGGTTGATGTTCAGCCCGGTGGCCGTGAGCGCGTCGATCCCGGGGACGATTCCGACGGTGGAAACCGTCACCTGCCGCCAGCCCAGCGCGCCCAGTGGGTTGTCGGCGATCCGGCGTACCGCCTCGATCACCGCGTCGAGATTGAGCAATGGCTCGCCCATTCCCATGAAAACGATCGTCTGCAGCCGGCGACCGGCGTCCCGGGCTTCGCGGCGCAACGCGAGAAATTGCTCCACCATTTCGCCGGCGCTCAGGTTCCGCTCGAAGCCGGTCTTGGTCGTGGCACAAAAATCGCAGCCCATCGCGCACCCGACCTGCGATGAAATGCAGCCCGCCGCACGATCGTCCCGGAAGTCGGGCATGAGCACGGATTCCACCGTGCGGGCATCCGCGAGCCGGAGCAGCAACTTGGTGGTGCCGTCCGCCGCCACCTGCCGGAATGCCAGCGTCGCCGCGCCGGGGGCCAGCTCCGACCGCAATCGCTCGAGCAATCCGGCCGGCAGGGGTGGCCCACTATCATCCAACTCGCCGCCACGGGCATAAAATGTACGCAGGACGCGGCTCGCATGACCCGGCTTGAACCCCCACGCGACGAACTGGGATTCCAGCTCGATCCGACTGAATTCTGTGAGGGCACGCGGCACAGCGCACACCCATGCACGGATGGTCGCTGCTGCCAAGTCCGGTCGGCATGTCGGGGCGCCGCTTGCCGGCGCCCGCGGACGCCCGTTGACCCTCACACCCGCGGGCGTCGGCCGGCGACGCCCCTACAAAACTTTTTCTCTTACTCTTAATCTTTCTCCCGGCTGAGTCGGACCTGACGAGAGAAAGATAAAGAGTAAGAGAAAGATCTCGGACCAAAGGACCCACCAAACGATTTGCCCTCGACCACCTCCTCGCTTCATAGACAGCCGAATGCCGCGCACATCCGCCGATCCTCGTCCGCTGCCGACGCGTGATCCGACGGTCATGCGCGTACTGGTAGCGCTCAGCGTTTCCCATCTGCTGAACGACACGCTCCAGGCGTTAATCCCCGCGCTCTATCCGCTCCTGAAGGATTCGCTGCAGCTCACGTTCGCGCAGATCGGGATGATCACGTTCGTGTTTCAAGTCACCGCCTCGGTGTTGCAGCCGCTCGTCGGCAACTACACCGACCGCCGGCCGCGACCGTACTCGCTGGTGGGGGGCATGGGTTTGACGCTGGTCGGGCTGGTGTTGCTCTCCCGCGCGGGCAACTTTTCCGCGGTGCTCGTCGCCTCGGCCTTGTTCGGCATTGGGTCCTCGATTTTCCATCCCGAGGCGTCACGGCTCGCGCGCGTGGCTTCAGGCGGCCGCCATGGTTTTGCGCAGTCGCTCTTCCAAGTCGGAGGTAATCTGGGCAGCTCGCTCGGCCCGCTGCTGGTCGCGGTCATTGTGGTGCCCCGCGGCCAGGCCCATGTGCTTTGGTTTTCCGTGCTGGCCGTGGGCGGGATTATCCTACTGGCGCGGGTCGGCCGCTGGTATCAGCGACACTTGACCGCCCGGAGCTCCGGAGGCTCGGCCAAGCCGGTGCGCGCCCACCGTGCCCTGCCGCGCGGCCGGATCGTCCTGGCCCTCGCGG
>JBKJRG010000813.1:0-11926 GCA_046594805.1 Opitutaceae bacterium
GATCGGCGGCCCGCCAGAACCATTGCCCAGGTGCCATTTCCCCATATGCGCGGTGGTGTAGCCCGCCTGCTTGAGCGTCGAAGCGACATTCGGCACCTTGGGATCGAGGAACTGGACCATGCCGCGCGCCGTGTTCATCTCCGGCGTGGCGAAGTGCCCGTGGATGCGATTACGCGCGGGGTACATCGAGGTCATGAATGCGCTCCGCGTCGGCGAGCACACGGAGCCGTTCACGTAGAAGTTGGTGAACAACGTCCCGTTCTTCGCCAGCCGATCGAGATTCGGCGTCTGGATGAACGTGTTGCCGTAGCAGCTCAGGTCTCCCCAGCCGAGATCGTCGGCGAGGATGAAGATGATGTTCGGGCGCGCAGCCGGGGCGGCGGCGCCGGGCAAGGCGGCGGGAGATGCCAGCAGGGTGGCCAGCCCAGCCAGTAGGAGATGGCGAAAGTGTTTCATGGGAGGAAGAGTGTAAGGTTCGTGGTAGGGCTGCCGCTTGCCGGCATGCCGCTGCCGCACGGACGTTCACCGCGCGACGGCTCGGCGGCGAACGCCGGCCCTGCTTCCGGAGTTAGGGCGCGTCGGCTCTCTTTTTCTTGCCGCCCTGCTTCGGGCCGGCCGCCGCGGGCGATTTCGCGCTCAGCGCCGCCAGTTTCTCTTCCTGCGCCTTGATCCAGGTGTCGTACGCCTTTCCGCGGGCGCCGACATATTTGTAGGTGTCGAAAATCGCCGACTCGCCCAGCGCGCGGGGATCCTGCTCCTGTCGCAGCATGGTCATCATCCGCGTCCGCAGCTCGTCGAGGGTCTTCGCGTGCACGAGCTCGCCCGCCAGGTTATTCACCCCTTCCGGATCCTTCCGCAGGTCATAGAGCTCGTCCGGCACCCGCTTGCCGAACGAAAGCTCATAATAGTAACCGCCAATCGCCTTGAGCACTTCCTTGGTCGGGCCGGGATCGCAGTTGCCGAAATCCGTCTCGGGATTGCCGACCGGCCAGCGCTCCGGGTGGAAATTATGCACATAGAGAAACTCTTTCGTGCGCAACGCGCGCACCGGGTAGCCCCAATCGTTCGGCCGCCCGAGATCGTGACGTTCCTTGCCGGCCAGCATCGTATCGCGATTCTCCACCCAGCCGGAGTTGGGCGACCGCAACAGGCTCGCGAGGCTCCGCCCCGTCATCTGGGCGTGCGGCCGCAGCCCGGCCAGCTCCAGGTAAGTCGGCGCGAAGTCGCGCACATTGATAAAATCATCGACGACCCGGCCGGGCTTGATCCCCTTGCCCCAGCGCATCGCGAGTGGGAGCCGGAAACCGTCCTCGTGGATCTGCCCTTTCACGTAGGGGAACGGCATGCCGTGATCCGAAGTGACAATCACGAGGGTGTTCTCGAGCTCGCCGCTGGCCTCGAGCGTCGCCAGCGCTTTGCCGATGTAACTGTCCGCCCACTCCACCTCGATCGCATAATCCGCGAGATCGCCGCGGACCGTCGGGGTGTCGGGCAGGTACGACGGCACGGTGACGTCCGCGAGCTTCTTGCCCAGCCGCACGCCCGAATTGAGCTCGTAGGGGCGGTGCGGCTCCTGGAATCCCATCCAGAAGGAAAATGGCTTGTCCTTCGGACGCTGCTTCAGGAACACCTCGAAATTTTTAGCGTAGTCGATTCGGCCCATGCCGGACGCGGGCGGCTCGCTCTTGTGCTCGTCGAAGCTTGGACCCGACGGGTTGCGCGTGCGCTGGGCGAGCGTCCGGAAATCGCCCGGCCCCCACCCTTTGCCGGTGAGACCCACGGCGTAGCCGGCCTTTTCGAGCAAATCGGGATAGACTTCAAACCCCTCCGGAAACATCCCGCCGTGGGAAACGGCCTCCCGCAGTTGCCACGTATTGCGGCCGGTAAGAATGCTCGCGCGACAGGGGCTGCATTTGGGATTCGAGGTGAACGCATTCTTGAAGAGGACGCCTTCGCGCGCTACGCGGTCGAAGTGCGGCGTCTTCACCCAGGTGGAGCCATACGCGCCGGCGTGCTGCCAGCCCCAGTCGTCAAAGATGATGAAGAGGATGTTGGGCCGCGGCCCTTCGGCTGCACTGGACGCGACGAAAGACAACGCGCAACCAAGCAGGCCAACCCTCAGCCAGCGGAGCGAACGGGGACGACGGGAGTGAATCATAGGAAAAAAGATGCCGGTCACCCCATGAAAACGGCAAACTGCGCCGGTGGCAGGGGGAAAATTTTCAATGCCGAACAACCGGGAAACGCGCGCGCAACAGCAGCTCCGCCTCGCGCCGCGCGCCGGCGAGTTGCGGGTCGTCGATGGCATTGCGCGTTTCGGCCGGCTCGTCGGCGTTGGCATACAACTCGCGCGCGATGGTTTCGCCCGTTTTCCAGTCGCGCCATTCCGTGTACCGGACAAGTGCGGTGCGCACGCTGCAACCCATTGCCTTCGGCACCTTCTCCGGTTCGCGATCGAAATAGGCCGGACGCGGGTGTTGCGTGAACGCCGCGGGTTTCACGGATTTTGCCGGATCTCCAAGGACAGGCGCGAGGCTGGTGCCCTCGAGCCCCTGGGCGGCCGACAGCCCGCAAAGCCCGGCCAGGGTGGGAAACAGATCGATCAGCTCGACGAGCGCTGCGGTCCGCCGGCCGGCGTGCCGGCTGCCGGGGGTCGCGATGAGCAGCGGCACGCGCGCATCGAGCTCGAAGTTCGAGGTCTTGCCCCACTGCATGTGCTCGCCCACGTGATAACCGTGGTCACCGACAAAAACCACGATCGTGCGTTCGGCCACGCCGCTGCGGTCGAGCGCATCGAGTACTTTGCCGACCTGCGCGTCCATGTAGGAGATGTTCGCGAAATAGCCATGCCGCATCTCCGCCATCTGCTCCGGCGTCGGCACCACGCGCTGGTCGGGCAAGCCGAGGATCTCGCGGCTGTCATGGAAGGCGATCTCCGGCGCCCCGGCCGGCCGTCGCGGGTCGAGCGCCGGCAGCCGGGTGCGATCGTAGAGATCCCAGTATTTTTTCGGCGCGTTGAACGGCGCATGCGGCTTCCAGAATCCGACCGCGAGGAAGAACGGCTGCCCTTTCACCTCGTCGAGCACGCGCACCGCCTCGGCCGCAACGCGGCCATCGTAATACGCTTCGTCCGGCACGTCCCGGCTCTCGCACATGAAAACATTCAGGTATTTGCGCGGCCCGCCGGTGGCATGGTTGCGGGGCACTTCGCCGGTCACCAGCGGGGCGTCCTCGCCATGCGTGGCGTAATGGAGGAACTCCGGCGCGCTCCACGAGCGTGCATCCCCTTTTTCCTTCGTGTGCCAGTTGTGGAAAATCTTGCCCACGTTGCGGGTCGTGTAGCCGTGCTGCTTGAAGTGCAGCGGCAGCGTGGGCACGTCGGGATTCGATTCGCGGAAGTGCACGCTGTTGTTCCAGAGCCGCAGCGTATCGGGGCGCCGGCCGGTTAGCATCGA
The DNA here is from genome assembly GCA_046594805.1 of Opitutaceae bacterium. Lineage (GTDB taxonomy): Bacteria > Verrucomicrobiota > Verrucomicrobiia > Opitutales > Opitutaceae > ER46. The sequence continues at coordinate 3,456 of JBKJRG010000813.1, forward strand.
CGAACGCGACGGATTACAGACCGCCTGCTGGCAATACGCGCGGTCGAACTGCATTGCGCGCTTCGCCAGCCGGTCGAGCTGCGGCGTGAGCGCGGGCGAGCCGTAACTCCCCAGCTCGGGCCGATAGTCGTCGGCCATGATGAACAGAACATTGAGTCGGGGCTCGGCGGCGGCCGCAGCGCGACTCCACCCGCCCACCGAGGCGAGGAGCATGGCAAGGATGATGTAGGGGCGTCGCTTGCCGACGCCCGCGCGTGCCAGAATCTCATCGCGTTCGCGGGCGTCGACGAGCGACGCCCCTACACCACCAAGCCGGGGAAGAGTTTTCATTTCACACCGCCGGATTTCGCGAACCATGTTTTCGCCGTCGGATCGGTTTTGAAAAACGTGAGCAGAAGTTCCGCGACCTTTTTCTGGCCGGACGCGGTGGGATGGGTGCCGTCTTTTTCACTGAAGTCCGAGCGCCGGTAGGCGAAGCCGTCGGCTTTGCGCGGCGTCTCTCCCTGCGCCCACAGGTACGGCCCCCACAGGAGCAACGGCGCTTTCACCGCGCCCCGCGCTGGATCGAAATTGAGCGAGGCATCGCCGCGCGCTTGGTCGGCGATCAGCCAGCGCACCGCGAATGCCCCTTCATAGGCATAAGGCTCCGGGTTGAGCGGCGTGACCGCATAGCCGGCATACGTGCGGCTGGAGTTATAACAAAGCCGCGCATTCGGGTAACGCGTCCGGATCGTGCCCACGATCGTGGCGAGATAATCCTGCAGCCGTTTCGCCGCGGCCGGGAAATCCCCGTCGATCCGCGCGATCGCCTGCTTCAGCCAGATCACCTGCACCTGTTTCGCAGTCACGCCAGCCTGCTGCAGTCGTTCATCGATCCGCGGCCAGAATTCCGCGGCGGGGTCCGAGGTGATCCGCGCATCCTGGCCGCCTTGCGCTCCATCGACGAGCACCACGCGCGGAGATTTCGCGGGGTCCGCATCGGCGATTTCCTTGAACCGGCGGAATTCCTGCGTCGTGTTCGACATGCCAACGCCGAGGAGAACGATTTTTCCGTCCGCAGAGGGCCGGCCCTCCGCGTCCAGCGGAACGACTTTCGCCGCCTCTTTCAGCGCTGCGGCGAGGTGCGCAGGCGGTGGCTCGTTGCGACCGCCACCGTAGAGTCCGCCGTCATGCCCTTTGTAAGTGTCGGCCGCGGATAATTCTGAAATGGGCACGAGCGCGGTGAAATCCGGCGGAGCGCCGGCGGTCGTCAACGGCTGCGGTGGCGGCAGAGCCTCGGCCGGTGTGGTCGATCGGCCTTTCGATCCTTTGCCCTGCCGGGCCTCGCGCGCACGCATGAGATACGCCTGCTCTTCGGCGGTCAGCGTCTGCCCGTTTTTCTGCTTCTGCATCAATTCACGGGCGCGATTGAAATCGATGTCGGCCTGGGCCCAGGCCACGACGGCGCCGAGCAGGAGGAGCGTGAGGACGGCGGAGATTTTCATTGGGGGTGGAGAGTTATTGGGCTCGTGGCGACGGAAACGAATTCATGGCGCAACGCACAGGGCTTGATGGCGTTTTCCGGGGATTGGGGGATTGGATTTATCAGGCCAACGCGAGTGCCCGTCAACTGTACCCCTGCTGCGGTGTGGCCCTCATGTCTGCGACGTGGAAGGATTGTAGTCGGAACCTAGCCCCGCCTCCCCGTCCGCGCGACGACCGGATATTCTTTGCTCGCCGTCGGCGGCGGGACGGGTGAGATTTTTTCCGCTTTCGGGCGCCAACTGGATCGGCGCCCGGCCAAACGATTAAGTCTCCGCCTCTCCCCTCACTCCCATGAAAACCCGTCTCCTCCTTACTCTCGCCGTCCTCGTCGCATCCCTCCTCCCCGCCGCCGCCCAGAAGGGCAAGCCGGACCCGGAAGGCTTTATCCGCGACTGGCTCGTGCTCGCGCCACTTTCCATCGGCGATACGCCGGGCTCGGAAGCGATCGACAAGAAACAATTCGCCGACGAAGCGAAGCCGGCCGCCGAAGAGGGCGCGGTGCAGAAGGTGGGCACCAAGGAGCTTACTTGGACCAAGGTGTCGACGCCCGCGTTCTACATCGATTTCAAGGAGCTCCACCCCGCCCAGAGCGAGCACATCGTGGGCTGGGCCGTCGCCTACATTGTGGCGGCGGACGAAAGATCCGAGCTGACGCTCAAGATGAATAGCAACGACCAGGGCAAGGTGTATCTCAACGGCAAGGAGCTCGTGAAATTCACCGACACGCGGACGCTCGAAAAGGAGTCGGAAGATTCCGCCGCCGGCGTCACCCTCAAGAAGGGGGTCAACATCCTCGTCCTGAAAGTCGTGAACGAGGAAAACAACTGGCAGGGCAGCGTCCGTTTCATGGACAAGGCCGGCAAGCCGGTGACGGACGTCAAGGTCGAGACGAAGCCCTGAACCTCCGGCTCGCGCTTCCGCGCTTTCGCGTTTATTCAGAGGACCGCGGAGGCGGAAACAAAGGACCGGACCAGGTCGGCGACCTGGTCTACAGCAAGCCACGTTCCGATTGTAGGCCAGCTCGCTGGCTCTCGTTAGGCGTCGTTCCGCACTCTTACGCCCTACCCGCCGTCTTGATCGTCTCGCGCACCACGTCGCACATCCGCTTCTGCCGCGTCCCGACGGTCGCCATGATGGACTTCACCTTCGCGCGCGCTTTAGCCGGATCCCGATGAATCGCCTCGAGCCGTGACCACAGCTGCGAGCCGTTCGTCTCGTCGATCTCGAAAAACCAGTCGTCCGCCCCGATGTCGCGGTACATTTGGCCTTTGCAGGTATCGGTCGGCTGGCGCACGTAGAACGCCGGCGTGCCGTTGTGATAGGCGATCAAGGGCGAGTGACACTCCACACTGACCAAAGCCTGTGCCTTCTGGTAGATCGATGCCGCCTCGTCGGGCAGCCAGTAGGTGTCGCGCCACACGACGTTCTTCTTCACTTCGGCCGGCAGCGGGTCCACCAGCACTGCTTTGCCCATTTCCACCTGGTAGGTCATCTCAGCGCAAACCATCACCTTGTTGCCCGTGTTTCGGACGTAGGCGACGATCATGTCGCGCAGCTTCACGTGATCCTGTTCCGTCGTGCGGTCATTGATCGCATCCTTGATCTTGTCGTCGGCCACGGGCGCGGTGTTGCGAATCTTGTAATACGGCGTGTAACGCAGGCGCGGAATCACGCTGATGAACTTGCCCTCCTCGAGCCGGTTGGCCGCGAGCCAGGCGTGGCCCTTGGCGTCATCGCGCAGGTGCATCCCAAGCTGGGCATCCGGACCGAATTCGAGGATCGGCGTCTTTACTCCCTGGGCCTTCAGGTAATCGCGCGTGATCGTATCGCGGCAGAAAAAGAATGCCGCGCGATCCGTGATGTAGCGCAGGTCAGCGTTCAAGTGCGTGGGCGGAAGCTTCAGCGCCCGCTCGCGCAGGCTCACGAGTGTGCCACCTTCGGCGTCGCGTTGCGCGCCCATGCCCGAGACCGGATCGTTGCTCACGCCAAAGACGCCGACGGGTTTGCCCGTGGCCTTCTGAAAAGCCACCGCGTGATTACTGGCCGGAAAGCCCGAGCCTGAACCGCTGAGATAAAGATCCGTCTCCTCCCACGCCTTGATCAACGCGGGCGTCGACGGCTTGTTGTCGGCGCCGAGGCCGCCCTCCGCGATCTTGAGCCGCGGGTAGCCTTTCGTGAGCAGCTCGCGCGAACCATGCCCGAGCGATCCGGGCCAGAGCGTCACTTCCGCCTCGGGAAAATATTTCTCGATCAGGCTGAGCGCGCCCGGCGTGTGCCCGATGTCGCCGATGTTCACGCTCTGCCAGGAACTGCGGAGCAGAATGCGCGGCGGCCGGCCGGGTGTGGCGGCCGCGGCCAAGAGCGCCGGACGGGAAAGCCCGCTGGCAACGGTGAGGGTGGCGGTGCGGGCAAGGAAAGTGCGGCGATTCATGGGAAAAGAAAGGGAACGGGTGGTAGGGCGGGTCAAAGAACGCCGCCGTACAGAGAAGCCGATTGCCAATGCGCGGTCGAGTGTGTCGTCAGCGGAACGGCGCCGCGCTCAACGATGTAGACGGCGTGGGTGAATCGCCCGCCCTTGCGTGACGGACGCGGCTGGGACACGCTGACGGCCGCTCGCATGTTCGACCCCGACTTCATTCCCCCGCGGCGCCAGCGCGTCGCTCGCTCCCTGGCGTTGCGCGACGCGATTCTCCTCGTTGGCGCGGGAGTACCGATCCCCCTCCCCGAAGGCAGCGATCAGACCTATCCTTTCCGTTCGCACGCCGAGTACTTCTACCTGGCCGGCCACGAATGTCCGGGCGGGATCGTGGCCTTCGATCCGCGGGACGGAGACATCGCGGGGTGGAAATCGTTTGTACCGCTGGTGAGCGAAGCGGAGCGAATCTGGGAAGGCCGCACCCAGCCGGCGGGCGTCGCGCTGGATGAGTTTCCCGCGTGGCTCGAGGCGAGGCGCGGCCGGCCAATTGCCCATCTCGGCGCGCCCTTCGCCAATATTCTCCCGGACTCCACAATCAGCGCCGAGGCGCGCGATGCGCTCCGGCATGCGCGCCGAAACAAGGACCCTGCCGAAGTCGCCCTGATTCGGCGGGCGACCGACGCGACGAGCGCGGGCTTTGCGTTACTGCGCGAACAGCTCAAGCCCGGTGTCACGGAACGTGCGCTGCAGATTGAGCTCGAGGCCGAATTCGCGCGCCACGGCTCCATCCGCCCCGGCTACGGCACGATCATCGGCGGCGGACCGAATGCGGCCGTGCTGCATTTCGAGCCCTCGTCCCGTGCCTTGCGCGCGGGGGAATTCGTGCTGGTCGACGCCGGGGCCGAGATTGACCGCTACATGGCGGATGTGACGCGCACATTTGTCGTCGGCTCTCCCAGCGCTTTTCAACGCGACCTCTACCATGTCGTGCTCGCGGCGCAGGTCCGGGCGGTGAACCGCTGCGTGGTGGGCGCCGAGTGGAAAGAAATCCACCTGGCCTGTGCGGTGGAGCTCGTGGCCGGGCTGGTGGCCATGGGGGTTATGCGTGGGCCGCCGGAAACACTGGTGGAGCAGGAGGCGCACACCCTGTTTTATCCGCATGGGTTGGGACACATGGTTGGGCTCGGCGTCCGGGATGGCAGCGGCTTGCAACCCGGTCGGGCGCGCGACGCGCGTCCGTCGTTGCGCACTCTTCGGATGGATTTGCCGCTCGCGGCGGGGTATGTGGTGACGGTGGAACCGGGCCTCTATTTTATCCGGCCGCTCCTCAACGATCCGGCGCGGCGGGAACGTTTTCGCGGCTGTGTCAACTGGCCGCTGGTCGACCAGCATCTCTCGCTTGGGGGCGTGCGGATCGAGGACAATGTGCTCGTGACGGAGGGCGCGCCGGAGGTGCTGACGAAGGCGATTCCGAAGGAAATGCAGCGGTTCCGCGCATGCGGGACCTGCGGAAAGTGGCTGCGGCTTCCAGCCGCAGATCCTCTGAAACTGCGGCAGGATGCCGCAGCCACTTTGGGCGGGACGCCCATGCCGCCGCTACTCCGCCCCACCCAATTTTCCATGGACAACCCCGGTTTGTTCATCTCCTTTCGAGGCATGGTTCCGCCTGAACATAAGCACACTTCGCCGCTCAGCCTCCTGATCGATGCCGTGCTCGTCATCGCGTTCTTCCTCTTCATTTTCTGGCTCGTCTCGCCGCATGTGCCGTCGAACGACCGGAGCATGATCCTGCTCTGGGGTGCCCTGTGCGCAGCGTGCATGACCGGTGTATTCTGGCTTTGCGTGCAGATGTTTCGGGTGGTCCTCCGGGCGCAGTTGCAGGAACGCCACCGCCGCTGAGTCGGGTAGCGGAGGCGTCCCGCCTGCTTGGAATATAAGAGGCAGGCGAGAGGCCTGCGCTCGTGGCGAAGCGAAAGTAACAGGACTGTCAGTATCGTTGAGTTGCATGCCGCGTTTCTTCGATTACGTTTCGCGCGTTACCATGAAACCCGATGCCCCCTCAAATTTCTGGTGGAGCCGGCCGGCGCACGCGTCGCGCACCACTCTGACTCCGGTTGCCTTGGCATTTCTGCTGGCGGGTTGCGGATCGTTCACTGACGTGAAGGTGGACTCCCTAGCCAAGCCGAATGCGGAAGCCGCTGTCTCTTACGAGATCAAGAACAAGAACCCGCTCGTGGCGGATGATTCCCTGCGTTACAAGGAAGCCGCCGGCTTCGTCAAAACCGCACTGTCGGGCAAAGGCATGTTCGAGGCTCCGGCGGGCGTGAAACCAGACTTGGTGGTCGACCTCGACTATGGCGTGGGCCCTCCGGTGTCGCGGCGTGAAACGATTTCGGAACCCGTCTACATCACCTTGCCTGGCCAGATCCGTACGGAGCGCGTGCAGGTCGGCACCGATTCGCAGGGGCGGCCAATCTACCAGACTATCACGGTGCAGGATCCGCCGACCACGGAGTTCGCCGGGTACCGCGAGTATCAGATCACGGTTACCGTTTACGAAAAATTCCTGAAGCTCGCAGCGCGCGAGAACAAGGAAGTCGCCGAAGGTCGTCCCCAGCAGGAGATGTGGACCATCGATGTGACGAGCGAGGGCGAGAGCCGCGATATTCGGAAAAACCTTCCCGTCTTGGTCGCGGCGAGCATCGAGTACATCGGGAAAGATTCGCAGGGTCAGAAGAGCATCCGGATCAAAGACACCAACAAGGACATCGCCTTTGTGAAGAAAGGGATGTGAGGCGAAGCTGAGCGCGTTGACCTTAACGCGCTTCCTAGGCCACCTCGTACTGAATTCGTAGGCGCGTCGCTTGACGACGCCCGCAGGTGCGAAGGAGTTGGGGTGGTCGTGGGCGCCGTCAAGCGACGCCCCTGCTATGATTCCCCCGCGTGACTTTCATGCGTGCTTCCGACCTTGAAACCGTGCTTATGCTGGACTCGCGGACTCGACTCCGTCCCACCCATGCAAACCGAGCGCAAGATTGTCACCGCGGGCCCCGAGAACAGTGAGACTCCGCTGGAGCACGTGGCGAGCTGGGTGACGCCCAACCGGCTTTTCTTCGTCCGCAATCATTTCGAGCCGCCGGTGGTGCGTGAGCCCCAGGCCTGGGAGCTGACGCTCGAAGGGATGGTGGCCAAGCCCACGCGCTGGAGTTTTGCGCAACTCGCCGCGATGCCGCAGCACAGCATTTTTGCCACGGTCGAGTGCGCGGGCAACGGGCGCTCCTTCCTCCGGCAGAAAGCCGCCGGAGTCCAATGGGGCGCGGGCGCCATCGGTCACGCGGAATGGACCGGCGTGCGCCTGCGCGATCTGCTGGAGCCGGCTGGGGTGAAAACAGGCGCGCAGGAAATTATCTTCGAGGGCGCCGACCAAGGCACGGAAGACGGAGAGAAGATGAATTTCTCGCGCAGCCTGCCGCTCGCGAAAGCTCTCGATTCAGACACACTGATCGCCCTGCGGATGAACGGTGAATGGCTGGAGCCGAATCATGGCGCGCCACTGCGGCTATTCGTGCCCGGCTGGTACGGCGTCGCCTCGGTCAAATGGCTGCGGACCATGCGCGTGATCGATCATGCCTATCAGGGATACTTCCAGACCGTGAAGTACTCGATCGATCGCGGCACGAACTCGGGCAAACGCCGGCAACCGCTCGGCCCCGGCGCGGTCAAGAGCGAGATTCTCTTTCCCCGCGCGGGAGAGCAGCTCCGCGTCGGCACCAACCGCGTCGCCGGCGTGGCTTGGGCGGGTGAGGAACGCGTGACCCGGCTCGATCTCAGCACCGATGGCGGCCGCTCCTGGCACGCCGCCCACCTCAAGGGGATCCAACAGCCGTACAGTTGGTGCCAATGGGAAACGCTCTGGACCGTGACGGCGCCGGGGGACTACACGCTGATGTCCCGCGCGCACACCGCGGCCGGCCAAACCCAGCCGTTCGAGTACGACGTCGATAATCTCGGCTATATCATCAACGTGGTGCGTCCCCACTCTGTCCGGATCACCTCCGGCGATCAATCGGCCGCGACCTTCGCGGATGCCGACACCTGGCGGGACTTCATGGAGGCGTTTGCCGAGGAAAACACCCGCCGTCCGCTCGACGTCGAGCTGGCGCTGACGGCGGGCGACGGGATTTAGAACTGCCTTGGTGTCCTCCCAGTGGCTGCGGCATCCTGCCGCAGTTCCGAGCCGATCTGCGGCTGGAAGCCGCAGCCACGACGCGGACGCCGCTCACTACTCCGCTTTCTTTTTCCTGCCCTTTTTCCCGATGGCCGCAGGCTCATCCCCGGCCTCCTCCCCTTCGCCGCCGCCCCAAAGGGGCTTGGCGAGCGTGGCGTTCCAAGCGTCCCACTTCTCCTGCAGTTCCTTCACCTTGGCGGGCTGCGCGGAAGCCAGGTCATTTTTCTCACCGATATCGGCGGCGAGATTGTAGAGCTTCACCGTCGAGACCGGCTGCCGCCGTGCACCGGTGAGCGTATCGGC
>JBKJRG010000205.1:0-3119 GCA_046594805.1 Opitutaceae bacterium
TCTGGTAGTTTTTCGCGGCGTTGATGCCGCCCTGCGCCGCAATCGAGTGCGCGCGGCGGGGACTGTCGTGAAACACGAAGTTTTTGACCTTGTAGCCCATGTCGCCGAGCGACGACGCGGCCGAGGCCCCGGCGAGCCCGGCGCCGACCACAATCACCTCGTATTTCCGCTTGTTGGCAGGGTTGACGAGCTTGATCTCCGCCTTGTGCTTGCGCCACTTTTCGGGGAGCGGACCGGAGGGGACTTTGGAGTCGAGCGTGGCCATGGAGCGAAAGGTTTGAAGGTCGAAAAGGCGGAAGGGCTAAAAAGGCGGGCTCCGGCCTTTCAGTTTTTCAGCCCTTCGACCTTTTGAGTTGAGGCGACGGCCGCCGGCCGCGGCTGCAGTTTGCCGATCAGCACCGCCCCCGGAATCGCAAGGTTGCCGAGAAAATAAGCGGCACAAAAAAGAATGGCGACGGTGCGCAGCCCGCCCGACCAGCGCGACGAGCGCAAGCCGAGCGTCTGGAACATGCTGTCGAAGCCATGCAGCAGGTGAAAGCTCAGCAGCCCAATCGCGATGATGTAGAATACCGCGACGGCGGTGTTTTGAAAACCAAGGATCACCATGCTGTGCACGTCCTCGACCGGCGCACCCTTCTTCACGGTGACAAACCCGGCGACGCGATAGTCGTCCTGCATGACGTAGGGGCCGCGCTGAGCCGTGAGGTGCTCCTTGAACGTCTCCCGTTGCGCCACGCCCCAGGTGAAATGAGCGAGATGATAAATCACGAACGCCAGCACGACCAGGCCCGTCCACTTCATGGTGCGCGACGCCAGCGTCGCCCGGATGGTGTGCCGCACGGCATACGGCTCGGGCCCGCGCGCGGCCCGATTCTCGAGCGACAGCGCCACGCCGGCCCAGATGTGGATGGCCACGCTGGCGAGCAGGACGCCGCGCGCGATCCACAGGAACGGACCCATGCCGCGCAGGAAGGCCGCGTATCCGTTGATGTGGTCCGGCGCCTGGAAGACCTGCAGGTTGCCCACCAAATGGCCCACGACGAAAACGATCAGAATCACGCCAGTGATGGCCATGAGGATCTTGCGGCCAATCGAGGAGCGAAACAGAAAGCCAACGAGATTCATTGCGGGAAACGCAGGAGGGGTGGAAAAACCGGGAAAAAGTCGCGGAGCGCGCCCTCGAAGTAAAGGCAGGCAATCCAACGATCACGCTTATTAGGGTGACTAACCAGCCCGGACATTCCACCTGTTGCGCCGCTCCAACGTCAGCGGAGGTCGCTCACTCCATTAGGTTTTTGCGAAGCAAAAACCTGCGGCTTCAGCAGCGCGAACTTCCCGCTCGCGGCTGGAGCAATGAAGCGCCGGCGAAACGCCGCGACGCGTGCACCATCCCCCAACGACCGCCCCAACGCCGCCTCGATCGCCGCATGATCGGCCCCGTGGTCAGCCACATAATGGAAATCCCACCGCGTCTCTGTCGTCTGCACCAGCGAGTAATGCCAGCAGGCGAAATCCCGCGGCAACGCCGCGTCCACCTCGGTAGTCGACACGAGCGAGCCATCCTTCCGGAAATACAAATTCCCCTCGCGACCGAGCAGCCGGAAGCCGCTGGGCAAGCGCTGCACGATATCGCCCGTGTGATAGCGCAGCAGCGGCATCGCCTCCCGGTCGCGCGTCGTGACGTGGATCTGGTAGACCTCAGGCAACTCGGCCCGCCACGGCACGAGCTCGATGAACGCGTTGGCATCGATCACCCGGGAGTTGTCCTTGAAGGCCTCGCCGACAAACAGGTACCCCGCCTCGGTCGAACCGTAGAGATCAACCTGCGGCGCGGGGAAAACCTCGGCGATGCGCCGGCTGTGCTGCTCGCTGGCCTTGCCGTAGGTTAGAATCACCGCTTTGAGGCTCGGCACCGACGCGCCGCGCTTTTTCGCCGCGCGCGCCAGCAGGGAAAGATAAACCGGCTCGCCCTCGAGCACCTCGGGTTTGGTCGCCTGCAGCTCCATCACGATCCGATCCCACTCGGCCTCGGGAAAGGCGAAGGGATCGCTCGAGAGGTTGAGGTAGACCACGCCGTCGAAATACCGGTGCGGGAAAGGATGATCCTCGTACGGGCAGAGATTGCTGGAACAGCCGACGGGCGCGAGGACGCACTTGCGATACGGCCGGCCGATGAACTGACGCAAGATGGGCGAGGCCAGATAGGCCCGCTCGGTCTGGGCATTCCACCAGCCCTCCTCCATGACCACCGTCATCGGCGCCTGGGTGGTGCCGCCGGTGCTCTCGTATTCGAAGCGCTTGGTCTGGAAGCCCTGCTCGATCTCGGCGTAGTTGGCGAAAAACGCCTGGTGGCCGCGCTCGATGATTTCCTTTTTGGAAAGCGGGGGAATCTCGCGGTAACACGACCACTGCAGTGGCTCGTGGTGCAGCGGGAAGCGCTGGCCGTATAACGGGCTCCGCGCATAGATCCGTCTTACCTCCTGTTCCAGCGCGGCCGGGAGGAGGTCACCGCTCGTGGATCCGAGCGTCTCGGGCGCGTTGGCAAAGGTGGAGGCGGGCATCAAAATGTTTCCAAAGAGGGTGGCGGAACCGGCCTCGATGTCAAACGCCCCGCCCGCGCCGCGCCCGCCAATGCGGCTCGAAAAGCATCAACGCGTTAAGGACGAGGCCGTGGGAGATGCCGCCGTTGTGCGCGAGGGCCAGCACTTCCGCGACCGGCTGGGTGGTGATCTGGATTTCCTCGTCCGGATCCCAAGCGAGGGCATGCGCCGGCACGGCCGCTTCCACGAAGACAAAATGGCAGCGGTTGGCCTGGATGGCCGGGTTGGGATGGACCTGGCCGAGTAGTTTGGCGGGCGCCCCGGTGTATCCAGTCTCCTCGCGCAGCTCGCGCAATCCCGCGGTGATCGGATCTTCGCCCGGCTCCATTACTCCGCCCGGAACTTCGAGCGAGAAACCATCGACGCCAAAACGGAACTGCCGCACCAGCACGAGCCGATCGTCCGGGGTCAGGGCGACCACATTGACCCAGTCCGGCGCCTGCACCACGACGAAGTCGCGCTCCGTCCCACGCGCCGGATGCCGGTAGCGCGTCCCCAGCACATCGAAGATCCGGGTCT
>JBKJRG010000025.1:0-7787 GCA_046594805.1 Opitutaceae bacterium
TTCCACGAGCTCCTTCACGACGGCAGCCGGACGCTCAATCACCTCGCCCGCGGCGATTTGATTGGCGACCCGGTCGGAGAGGATGCGGACTCTGGCCATCGAACCCCGAGGCAATCATGGAAACGCCTCGGGACGGAAGCGTGGATTTGGGCGGCGGTCCGAGGCTTTGGGCAGAATCGAACAAAACAAACCCGGGTCCTCGGGTTAACCACAAAGCGCAGAGGGCATTAATTCAGAAGCCAGGAAGCCATGAATTCTCCTGGCTCCCCGCCGGCACCGGTTCCGGTAGGTAGGCAGCTTGCTGCCGCCCTCCGAGCGCGAGCAAGCTCGCTGCCTACGAAAACCGAATTTGAAGACACGACCTGGATTCTGTTGATTCTAACTCCCGGGATTTAGGATTTTGACAGAATGGCCAGAATTGCAGGCGGCCGGCCCCAGAATCCCGGCCAGCCAAACTCTTCGTTGAAACCGAGCGTTGCCTTGCGGGTGCGCGGTGCTCTTTCTTGGCGACGATGATCGCTTTTCCCCACGCCCGTCACGCCACCCTTGCTTTCGGCCTCTTCGCCCTCGTTTTCGCCGCCCAAGCCCAGCCGCCCGCCACCAAGGCCGAACCCCCGGCTGCCGTCCAGGGCCCGCCGCCCGGCATCGATCCGCCGCAGCCTTTCGTCCCCGTCAGCATGCTGGCGGTCCCGGACGGTTTTGAGGTGACCATCTGGTCGCAATCCCCGCAGTTCCGCCAGCCATCGAACATGGACATCGATGCCGATGGCCGGATCTGGGTCACCGAGGCCTACAATTACCGCCGCCATCAGGGAAAGGATCCGGCCGGCGATCGCGTGATGATCCTGGAGGACACGGATGGCGATGGTAAGGCGGACAAGAGCAGCGTTTTCGTCCAGGACCCGGCGCTGCTCGCACCGCTCGGGATCGCGGTGATCGACAACAAGATCATCGTTTCCTGCGCGCCCGATCTGATCGTGTACACCGACGTCAACCGCGACCGGAAATTCGACCCCGCGATCGACAAGCGCGAAGTGCTCCTCACCGGTTTCGACGGTCGCAACCACGATCACTCGCTGCACTCGGTCACGCAGGGCCCGGACGGCAAGTGGTATTTCAACCACGGCAACGCCGGCGCCAAGTTCACGGACCGGTCAGGGCGCACCTTTCGCAACGGCAGTGTGTACGATCCCGGCCGCAGTGGTGGCGGCACCAAGACCCAGGAGGCGGCGCCTCCCGATTACTCCGGCCAGAAAAGCGATGACGGCCATGTCTACGTCGGTGGCACGGCGCTGCGCATGAACCCGGACGGCACGATGGTCGAGCCGATCGGTTTCAATTTCCGGAATTCCTACGAGCAAACCGTCACCTCGTTCGGCGACGTCTTCAACAATGACAACGACGACCCGCCGGCCGCGCGCACGGCCTTCCTGATGGAATACGGCAACCTCGGTTTCACTTCGCGCGACGGCAAGCGGGCGTGGAAGGCCGACCAGCGCCCGGGCCAGACCACGGCGGTCGCCGAGTGGCGCCAGCACGACCCGGGCACGATTCCCGCAGGTGACGTCTACGGCAATGGCGCGCCGACCGGCATCGCTTTCTACGAGGGCGACGAGCTGGGCGCGAAATGGCGCGGGCTGCTGCTCAGTTGCGAGACTTCGCGCAATGTCGTCTTCGGCTACCTCCCCAAGCTCAATGGCGCTGGCTATGAGCTCGAGCGGTTCCAATTCCTGACGAGCAACAAGGAACAGGAGCTCGCGGGCATCGACTCGATGCGCGGCCGTCTTGCCGCCGAGCAGCTCAAGACCTGGTTCCGCCCTTCCGATGTCGTGGTCGGTCCCGATGGCGCGATCTACGTCGCCGATTGGTTCGACCCGCGCACCGGCGGCCACGCGGCCCTGGACAATACCTTCAGCGGGACAATCTACCGGATCGCGCCCAAGGGCAAAAAGCTCACGCGCCCAACCTTCGATCTCAAGACCACCGCCGGACAAATTGCGGCCCTGAAAAGTCCCGCGGTCAACGTCCGCGCGCTTGGCTTCAATCCGTTGAAGGCCGCCGGGGCCGCTTCCGTGGCGCCGGTCTCCGCGCTGCTGAAGGATGCCAATCCTTACATCCGCGCGCGCGCCATTTTCTTGCTCGCGCAGCTCGGGCCGCAGGGTGTGGCGATCGTTGAAACGCAACTGCGCGCGCCTGATGAGATGATCCGGGTCGCCGCTTTCCGCGCGCTGCGTCGCGCCGACTTGGGCGACAAGGTGCTCACCCACGCGAAGTCTCTCGCCACCGACCGCTCGCCGGCCGTGCGGCGCGAAGTTGCGCTCGCGATGCGCGACGTGCCCCTCGCGCAGTCGCGCGACATCCTGCTCGCGGTCGCGAAGGGCTATGACGGCAAGGACCGGTTCTATCTCGAGGCCTGGGGCACGGGCGCCAAGCACAAGGAGTCCGAGATCTACACGGCGCTGGCCGCCACGGCTCCGGGAAAAGACGCCGCCAAGTGGCCGGCGAGCTATGCCAACCTGATCTGGCGTCTTACTCCCAAGGGAGCCGAGAGCGCCTTTGCGGCCCGGGCCAGCGCCACCACGCTGCCGGAAACAGATCGTCTCGCCGCGGTGACCGCGCTCGGATTCATCGCGACCAAGGAGTCGGCCAATGCGATGCTCGACCTCGCCCAGAAGGCCACCGGCATGGTGAAGACCCACGCGTTCTGGTGGCTGCTCAATTACAAGGACATTAATTGGAAGGACGACGGCGTGAACGAACAACTGAAGTCCCGGGGCATCTACGATCCGGCCACCGTTTCCATTGCCCCGATGCTGATTCCAGCCGCCGAGGCGACGAAGCTGCCCGCCGCCAAGGAGATTGCCGCCTTGAAAGGCAACGCCACCAAGGGAGCAAAAGTGGGCGAGTCCTGCCTGGCGTGCCACCGCATCGGCGACAAGGGCGTCGACTATGCGCCCGCGCTCACCGGCTTCGCCAAGGCCCAGACCGCGGAGGTCGTCATCAACGCCATCATCAACCCTTCGAGCGAGATCGCCCACGGTTTCGAAGGCATGCAGATCACGTTGCAGGACGGCACCGTCGTTCACGGGTTGGTGCACAGCAACAGCGACCCGGTGGTCGTACAGTCGATGGGCGGCGTGACGCAATTGATTCCGCGGTCAAAGATGCGCGGCGCCCCGCAGCAGCTTGGGCGCTCGCTGATGCTCAGCGCCGATCAGCTCGGGCTCTCGGCGCAGGATGTGGCGGATGTGCTGGCGTACTTGAAGACGCAGTAGTTTTTTCCGCGGGCGTCACGCGTTCATTCTTCCGAGCCGGTCCCGCAGGTACGGGACCGGTTTTTTTGTCGCAGCGCATTTTTCGTGAACCTACTCTGAATTTTGGGGCCGCGGCGCCCACGCCGCGGTTTCCCCCGAAACGCGGCGAGGGCGCCGCGGCCCCATGAATGATCCCGACTGATTCCTGTCCCCGTCATGAAGCCCGCCCCCGCCCTCCCCCGCTGCCCCTGGCCCACCACGCCGCTGAATATAAAATACCACGACGTCGAATGGGGCGTGCCACTGCATGACGATCGGGCGCTCTTCGAGCTCCTCACGCTCGAAGGCGCCCAGGCCGGGTTGAGCTGGTCGATCGTGCTCGCAAAGCGCGAAAATTACCGGCGCGCCTTCGACCGTTTCGACGCCCGGAAGATTGCGCGGTACGACGCGAAAAAAGTCGCCGCGCTGCTTGCCGATCCCGGTATTGTCCGCAACCGGCTCAAGATCGCTGCGACGATT
The DNA here is from genome assembly GCA_046594805.1 of Opitutaceae bacterium. Taxonomy (GTDB): domain Bacteria; phylum Verrucomicrobiota; class Verrucomicrobiia; order Opitutales; family Opitutaceae; genus ER46. The sequence goes on from JBKJRG010000025.1 coordinate 3,774, forward strand.
GCGAATGCGCGCGCGTTCCTGGCGGTGCAGCAGGAACTCGGCAGTTTCGATCGCCATGTCTGGTCGTTCGTCGGCGGCCGGCCGATTGTGAATCGTCGCCGGCAAATGCGCGACGTGCCCACACGGTCGACGGAAAGCGATGCCCTGAGTCGGGATTTGCTCGCGCGCGGCTTCAAGTTTGTCGGCACCACCATCTGTTACGCGTTCATGCAGGCGGGCGGCATGGTGAATGACCACCTCATTACCTGCCACCGGCACAAAGCCTGCGCGAAGCTGCGGTAGGCCAAAAAACTCCCGAGATCGGAATAGCTTCCCGGCGGGAGTCGCTTCATGCTTCGTTCCATCGATGCGGCGCCCGTGCGCGCGCCGGTCACCCGCTGCCCCACCCTGCTCCTCGATAAATCCTATGATCACCCCGCTCCCCACCGACGTATCGCGTCGGGATTTCGTCAAGTTGTCCGCGGTCACCACCGGCGCCGCCGTGCTGGCCGGGCTGAACCCCAACCGCGTCATGGCCGCCACCACCGGTTCAGATCGCATTCGCGTCGGACTGGTCGGCTGCGGCGGCCGTGGCACCGGCGCGGCGCAGAACTGCCTCGATTCGTCCCCGGGCGTGGAGATTGTCGCCCTGGGCGATCTGTTCGAGCGGCAGGTGAATGAGGCCGAGAAGAAGCTGAAGCTGACGAACGTGAAGAAGTTCTCCGGCTTCGACAATTACCAGCAGGTGCTCGCGGCGGACATCGACATGGTGATCCTCGCGACCCCACCGGGTTTCCGGCCGATGCACTTCGAGGCAGCGGTCAATGCCGGGAAGCATATCTTCACCGAGAAGCCGATTGCCGTCGACCCGGTGGGCTGCCGGCAGTTCATCGCCGCGGCGAAAAAGGCGAAGGAGAAGCGGCTCGCGGTCGTCGCGGGCACGCAACGCCGCCATCAGCCGAGTTACCTCGAGTTGATGAAGCGGATTCACGCGGGCGAAATCGGCGACCTCGTGGGCGGCCAGTGCTACTGGAATGGCACCGGGATCTGGTTCCGGGAAAAGAAGGACTGGCTCGCCAACGTGAGCGACTTCGAATGGCAGTGCTGGAACTGGTATCATTGGGACTGGCTGAGCGGCGACCAGATCGTCGAGCAGCACATTCACAACATCGACGTGATGAACTGGGCATTTGGCGGTCCGCCGGTGAAGTTCACCGGGATGGGCGGCCGGCAGACGCGCGGCGACATCCAGGGCAACATCTGGGATCACTTCGCGGTGGAAATGGAGTACGCCAACGGCGCGCGCGTCACGAGCATGTGCCGGCACACGCCGAAATCGTCGGAACGAATCGGCGAGCGGATCGTCGGCACGCGGGGCGTAGCCGACACCGGCGGCGCCGAGGCCACGATCAAAGGCGCGAAACCCTTCAACTATGCGGGGCCCACGCCGAACCCACTGGTCGAGGAGCACAAGGATCTGATCGCCAGCATCCGGAAAAACGAGCCGCTCAACGAAGGCGAACAGGTTGCACTCAGCACGTTGACCGCAATCGGCGGTCGCATTTCGGCCTACACCGGCCGGGAGATCTCGTGGAACTGGCTGCTGAACGGCTCGAAGCTCGATATCTTTCCGAAGGAACCGAAGCCGGGCCCGGGAGTATTCACCGCCGTGCCCATGCCCGGGAAGACCGATTTGGTGTAGCAGTTCCGCGAGCGGCGCAGCGTAGCGGCAGACGTCCTGCCTGCTTAAGTGGCTGCGGCTTCCAGCCGCAGATCTCCCATCTGCGGCAGGATGCCGCAGCCACAACGGCCTGCCGCCTGCCGCCATGGTCTTTCGTTTTGGTTGTTCCCACGCCTTTACCGTAGGTCAGCGCGCCTGCGCGCGCCAAACCGCGCTCGCAAGCGAGCTGGCCTACATTTACGCGGCCAAAACGAAAGACCGTGAGGGGCGACGGTCGAGTAGCACAATTTAATTTGGCGGACGTGCCGGGAATGACCGCCGTCGTCGGATTTTTCCCCATTGCCGTAACCCAGCCTTGCCACCTTGCCGCGCGTCTGAGTTTTTCGCGGCGTGGTCCACTCTGCGCTGCCCCGCTCCGTTCTCGTCGTCGGCTCCGGCGGGCGCGAACACGCGCTGGTGCGCGCGCTGGCCGGCTCGCCGGCGAAACCCCGCCTCGTTTGCGCGCCGGGCAACGCCGGGATCGCGGAGGAGGTCGCCTGCCGGCCCGTCGCGGCCGACGATGTGGCCGGCCTGGTCGCACTCGCGCGGCAGGAAAAAATCGAGTTTGTCGTCGTTGGGCCGGAAGTGCCGCTTTCGCTCGGCCTCGCCGACCGGTTGATCGCCGCGGGGATCCCGGTCTACGGCCCGAAAGCGGACGGCGCACGGCTCGAGGCCTCGAAGATTTTTACGAAGGAGCTGTTGCTCAAGCACCGGATTCCCACCGCGGCGGCCGGTTTTTTCCACGAAGTTGCGCCGGCGCTCGCGTACCTGCGCACGCGAAAAAAAATCCCCATCGTGATCAAAGCCGATGGCCTGGCGGCAGGCAAAGGAGTCGTGGTCGCGCAGACCCTTCCCGAGGCCGAAGCCGCCGTCCGGGACATGCTCGAGGGCGGCCGCTTCGGTGCCAGCGGCCGAAAGATTCTGATCGAGGACTGCCTCTTCGGCGAGGAGACCTCGATCCTCGTCGTCGTTTCCGGTCGCGACTATGTCATCCTGCCGACCTCGCAGGACCACAAGCGCATCGGCGACGGCGACACGGGGCCCAATACCGGCGGCATGGGCACCTATTCGCCCGCGGAGGTGGTCACGCCCGGGTTGCTGGCCCGGATTGAAAATAAAATTGTTCGTCCTTCCGTCGAAGCGATTGCCGCGGAGGGGATCGATTATCGCGGGACGCTTTTTGTCGGCATCATGCTGACGCCGGAGGGCCCGAGCGTGATCGAATACAATGCGCGCTTCGGCGATCCGGAGACCCAGGTCGTCCTCCCGCGGGTCGCGAACGATTTGCTCGAACTGCTGTGGCGGGCGGCCCGGGGAGAACTCGCGGGCGTGTCGCTCACGACCAAACCCCTGCACGCGATCTGTGTGGTGATCGCCGCGCGGGGTTATCCCGACGCTTATGGCAAAGGGGACGTCATTACTTTGCCGCGCCCGCTGCCTCCCGGGGTGGCGATCCTGCATGCGGGCACGGCGAAGAATGCGGCGGGGGAACTGGTGACGAATGGCGGCCGCGTGCTGGGAGTCACGGCGCTCGGCGCGACACTACGGGAAGCGGCGGCTGCGGCCTATGCCGCGTGCGAACAGATTCAGTGTGCATCGAAGGTGTTCCGGCGCGATATTGGCGCCCGCCAACTCAACCGTCGATGAATCGTCTGCGCATTTCCTTTCTCTCTGCCCTCATCGTCGTCTCCGCCGCGGCCGCGCCGGCCCCGGGCGATCTGGGCCAGGGTCTGGCGTATTTCCGCGTGCACGAGGTTCCCCTTGAGCTCCCCGCCGCGGCGCAGACCCGCCCGCAGGCCTGCGTGCTCGACCTGCGCTATGCCCGCGGGGATTCCGCAGCAGCAGTTGCGCTGGAGCAGTGGTTGAAGTCCCGCGCCACCCCGCGCACGCCGGTGTTTGTCCTCGCCAATGGCGACACCGCACCGCCGTTGCTCACTCTGCTCGCAGATGGCGATGCCTTTCCTGGCGCAGTCGTAATTGGGGTCGCATCGCGTGGCTTTCGACCGGCGCTCGCGGTGCCCGGCACGGCCGAAAATGAACGCCGCGCGTACGATGCGGTGGAAAAGGGAGCGACCCTCGCTTCCTTGCTCGTGGAGAATCCCGACAAGGTGCGCAACGATGAGGCCAGCCTGTCGAAGGATCGGCTGGGGGAAGCGGGACCGGAGGCCGGGCCCCGCGATAAGAACGCGGCCCTGACACCGCCGCTCGACGCGGCTTTGCAACGAGCGGTGCATCTTCATCGGGCCCTGAGGGCGTTGAAAAAAATCTAGGGCGTGTCTTCAAATGCGACCCCCGCCGGCACCGGTTCCGGTAGG
>JBKJRG010000149.1:0-9738 GCA_046594805.1 Opitutaceae bacterium
CTGCGCTTCAGCAAATACTCGACCGTGTTTTGGGCGGCGGTGCTGGTGGGCACCGCGTGGCTGACGCGCGAGGTGCTCTTCGTGCTCAACGCGGCGTTCTCGCTTCGCGGGCTCACCAGTGGCGCGCTGCTCGGCGCTTTGATCATCGCGCTATTCTGGCGGCGGCTCGGGCCGCGGGCGACGATGGTGGGCATGGTCGTCTCGCTCCTCATGATGAACTTCATTTACTGGCCGCCCAATATTCCGGCCACCAAGGAATGGTGGATGCGAACGTTCGGCGCCGAGGTCTTCTGGCCGTGGTTCACCCTGATCGGCACGTGCGTCACGCTCGGCGTGGCGTGGCTCGTGCGCACAGTATGCCCGGAGAAGCCCGGGGCCGCGGCGGTGCCGCCGTCGGCCGCCAGCGCGCGATCGCACTGATTCCGAGGTGGAGCGCGTTGTCCCCAACGCGCTTCAGGGCGAACGCACACGGGAAAAGTTTTCGAAAGCGGTGCCGCAGGCGCGGGACCGCTCCACCTCGAGCCCAGTTTTGTCAACTTTCGGGGGCGTCGCTTGCCGACGCCCGCACCCTGGGGCAACGGGTCTCCGACCTCTTTCTCTTTATCTTAATCTTTCTCTTTCGTCAGGGCCGGGATAAATCCGGGAGAAAGAGAAAGATTGAGAGAAGATCGAGAGCGGGGGCACTCACGGGCGCCGGCAAGCAGCGCCCCTACACCAGAGCCATCCGGCGTTTCCCATCCATCACCGGCTGGAAGCCGGTGCCACTTCGAACCGCAGCTTCACCGCGCCGGTGAGCGCCGTCAGGTCGACCGTGCCGCGCTCGTCGACGGATAACTTCTGGCGCGTGCCGACGACTTCCGCCCCGACGACCCGCGAGCCATCCGGCACGCGGATCCGCAGCAACGTCTGCCTGGGCCGCTCGCGATCGGCGGGCGCAGGCAGGGTGATATCCGCGAGCACTTCGCCGCGTTTCAGATGCGATTGGACGTGCATCGACACCGGCCCAAACGCCGTCGGCGCGCGTTCGACCTTGATCGCCTTGCCGTCCTCCAGCCAGCGCTTCGGGGTCGCGAAGAGCAGCCGCAATGTCTCCGGTTTCCCGTCATCGCTGCCATCGAGGTCCTGCACCAGCAGATGCCGCAACATCGAGAGAAAGTGTCCGTTCGCCGCGCTGTTGGGCGGACAATAGAACATCCGGCCACCGTCGTCGACCGGCCGCAGCGTGTTGCCCTCGCCGCAGATGAAAGTGTTCCGCGTGAACCCCTGCGCCAGCATGCCGTAGAAACTCACCAGCGCGCGCTCGGGCTCGTCCCGGCGCAGCGTGTCCAGCGTGTAGCGGGTGCCATAGAGCGGATTGATCCGATCCGGTCCGGTCCAGAAATTGAATTCGGCCCCGCCCGAGCGGATCATGCCCATGAAGATTCCGCCGCGCTGCTCCTGGTAGTGGGGAATCCAGCTTTCCTCGGCGCTGCCCACCGGGAAGAGGCCGCTGGCGATGGTGTAGCCGATCGTGATGTTCCAGTAGCTGCCGATCCGGCTGTGGAGAATGGGGTCGTGCGCGGGTTCGTCGCTGAGGAGCGCGTTGGGGATGAAGGGCGGCGTGGTCTTGCGGTTCACGCTCTGCGCGACGGCGGCGAGCACGACCTGTCGAAATTCGCGCGCCACGGTCGCGTAGCGCTCCGCTTCCGCCGGCTCACCCATGGCCACCAGCATCGTGCTTAGGTCGCGGATCGCGCGCCAGGCTTTCGCGTTGGCGTTCACGGTCTGCGCCGGTGTGCTGATGTCGCCGGCATAACGCTCGGCGGGAAAGAGCCCATGCGGCCCCGTGCGGTTATCGATCAGGAGGCGCACTTCCTTCTCCCAGCGCGGGCGCAGCGCGCGGACGGTCTCCGCGTCGCGGGTCTGCCAATAATAGCGGACGACGTCGTTGATCTTGAAGCCGGCCTGGTGGTACTCGAGGCCCTTGCGCGTGAAATCCAGCAGCGGCACCATGAGCCGGCGCATGTCGGCCTCGTAGCCCCACCACATGAACGCGAGCGCCGCGTCGCTCCCCTCGGCCGCGTACATCTGATCATACTGGTTCCCGGCGCTGTAATGCATCCGGTCGCCCTTGATCAGCTCGAAATTCTGCAGCAACAGGTGGCGCCAGGCATTGTTCACCAGCGGCTCGGGGGTCTCGACCTGCATCGCCGCGCCGAGGATTTTCTTCCAGTCATCGACGCAGCGCGCCCGCTGGGCCGCATAGTCGACCCGCAGCGTCGCCGCGACTGCGGCCGGCAGCGGCTGCGTCGCGATGGCCAGGGTCGCAAAATCCTTCGTGGTGATTTTCGCCGACAGCCGGTTGCGCTCCCACTTCCATTTGCCGTCGGTGATCGCGACGATGCCGCCCTTTTCATCGGTCAGTTTTCCGTCGGCAAATTTCAGCGGGGTCTTGTCCTCGACGACAACGGTGATCGTCCCCGTGTTGCCTTGCGCCAGCACAAACTTCGCGAACACCACCGCGTGCCCGGCCAGCGATGGATCAGTGCTGGCGAAAGCCTCCAGCGCGTAAATCTCCGGCGTTTGCGGACGGGATTCCTGCGTCAAGGGCACGGCACCCTCGGATTGGACCGGCGTGGTGTGCCGGTAACGAATTTCCGGAATCGGCAGGTAACCGTCGGCGAGCGTTGGCTCGTACTGGCGATCGCGCAGCCCGCCGAACAGGAATTCGTCCGGCCCAACCCGGAAGGTGAACGGCACGCCATTCTCATGCCAGCTGCGCGAACCGCCGGCCAGGTTGACGCCGCTCCCGTTCGAAATCAGCCGGGCTTTCACCGTGGCGTTCGGCGCGCTCAGGACGATCGGATAGTAGCGGAAATCCGCGTGCACGTAGCGTGGCGGCGGAATCAGCGGCGCGAAGAATTCGTAGCTCGCGCCGTTGGGCTGCGCCATCGCGGCCTCGCCGTAGACGTCGGTGCGCGCCGCGAGCGCTTCCTCGAGATTTGGCAGCGGGACGGGTGCGACCGCCGCATTTGAAAGGCTCGCGGCAAGGCAGAACCCAATTGTCGATCTTGTCGCAGAGGTCATAGAGGGGAGAGAGAGTTCACAGAGCCGGTAGAATATTCTGGGACCCTCGGTTTGGGCCGCTGTGTCCTGCGTCACCCGGATTGGCGGGCTTCATCCTAAAACGTCCCCTTCACGCCGAAAATCCACAGCGCGCCGTAGCGGTCGCGCTGGCGGAACTTGGCGACATCCGGCATGCCCGGGCCGTCACGTCCGAAATCCTCCGGGGTGTCGCGGAGGTTCCGGATGTTGCCGAAGAGTGCGAAGCGTCGCGTGAGTTTGTACTCGCCAATGATGTCGACGAAGAGCCGCTTCGCGCCGAAGACGTAGGTGCCGGGCGGGATGCTGGCCCCGTTGATCGCCGCGCGCCGGTGCCTGCTCTTGTAGTTCCAGTTTACCTTCAAGCTGTAGCTCGGGCGGGTGAGGCTGATGCCCCACGACGCGGTCATCGGGATAAAGTTCGCCAGGTTGTCCGCCTCCGCGCCCTCGACCCGTTGCACCGCCGTATTGCCGAAAACCTGCACGCCGCGCGCAAACTGCGGCAGGAAGGTCAGCGCCTGTTTGTAGCTCACGTCGAAGCCGGACATCTTCACCGTGCCCGGGACGTTGTGCAGCGTCACTACGTCGTAGCCGCCGTAGGTGGCCGCATCGAGTTCGTAGAGCGAGAGGAATTCCGGGGTGGCCGCGAAGGTGGTCGAGCCGAAGAAATTTTCGAAGTCGCGGTAGAACAGTCCGCCCGAGACGAGGCCGACGCCCTCGAAATAGTATTCGAGCGACACCTTGTACGTCTCCGCCGACCATGGTTTGATTGCCACGTTGCTCACGCGGATCGGATTGGCCGGGCTTGGCACGCTGCCTTCGTCGGGCAACTGCACGCCACCCGCATATTGCCCGTAGGCTGGGCGCCCGATCGAGGTGTAGTAGGCGGCGCGCGCAAGGAGTTTGCCATCCTCACGCAGCGCGTAGCTCGCGTTCAGGCTCGGAAACCAGCGCAGGTATTCCTTCCGGGCGTGCGCGCCGCGATCGCGGAATGTGAGCCGGGACTGACCGAGCGGATCGGTGGCGGGGACGATCAGGATTGGCTGGATGCCGGCCAGCGTGGCGTTCGAGTCGATGACGCGCCCGTTGGCGTCGCGCTGGAAATTCAGGCTGTTGTCGGTCAGCGGGCCGTCGGCCTTCACGTTGGTCTGCTCGGCGCGGGTGCCGACGGTCAGCTTCAGCCGCTTTTGCAGCAGCGAAACATCACCGCGGATATAGGCCGAGGAGATGACTTCCTCCGCATGCATCGAGAGCGCGACCGCCGACCGGTAAATCGTGTTGTCGACCTTGGTGAAGGACTGCGGATTCGCCTGGTAGAAATTCAACAACTGGCCGACCGCGAGCCGCTGGATTTTCGGAAAGCCAAACACGCCTTCGCGCGCCGAATAAAGCGGGTCGAGGAACTGGCCGGCATTCTCGTCGCCCGAGGCCGGCCGGCCGTCGGCGCCAACAAACGTGAAAGTCGCCGCGCCGCCGCGGTAATCGCGCATCGCCTGCCGCACATCGAGGCCGCCTTTCAACGTGACTGGCACGCTGCCGAACGTGAAATCGCGCTTCGCGTTCACATAGGCGTTGCGGTGCACGTCCTGGGTTTTGTTCGCCAGCCCTTCGCCGGGACCAACGCCGAGCACCGTGCTCGCGCCGTACATGTTGCCGCTGGCGCTCTGCACATTGTAGGTCGCCAGGCTGTAGGGATCCACCGCGGCACCCGTCGTGCCGTCGGTCACGGTAATCCGGCCGGGCCGCAGGTAGAAGATGTCGTCGAACGAAATCGAGACGTTCGGCCGCGTCGCAACGGTGCCGCCAAACTGGCCCTTGCCCAGCTGGTAGATTTTGCTCTCCGAAAGCGACCAGCCCGCGCCGCCCTCCGCCTTCCAGACCGGCCCGTTGTGGCGCCAGAGGATTGACGGCGTGAAGTTCGAGTTCCGCCGATCGCGATCGTTCGCGCTCGAGAGCGTGAGCGTGCCGGCACCGGTGCCGCGATCGCCGTGCGTGAAGTCGGTCGCGAAATTTCCCGGCAAGACCCGGAGGATCGAGAAGTTGAGATCGCGCTGGTTGTATTGCGCGTCGAACTTTGTCGCCTGCAGCGACACCGTGATCCGATCGCGGGGCGTGAGCCGGTAATCGAAAGTGACGCTCGCGGACGAACGACGGGACTGCCGCGGCTGATCGCGAATCAGGTAATCCGTCAGGTAGGGCCGATCGGCCGTCGTGTGCGGGAACGTCGTGCCGTTGGTCGGCACGCTGACGCCCCGCCAGTTGGCCTGCACGAAATAAGTCGGCTGGTACTGGCGCGACGTGCCGCCGGAGACCGTGAAGCCGAAATTCTTGTTCACCGGCGCGACATACGAGAAATCGAAACCGGGATGAACCTTGCGCGTATTCCCGAGCGTGGGGCCGGGAGTTTTGTCGAAGTCGCGCACGTCGTCGCGCATCAGGAGGTACGCGTTGAAAGTGAACTGCGGCTTCGAGCGATCGAACGCGCTGCGCGGCACCATGTTCACGGAACCCGCGAGCGCGTTGCCCGGCATCTCCGGCGTCGGCGAGTGCAGGACCTCGATGCGCGCGAGGTTGTTCGTCGCGACATTGATCAGCTCGGTGTCGCGCGCCATCGGTCCGGTCGCGGTCGTGCTGGCAAGAGGGAACCCGTTCATCGTCACCGGCACGTAGCCGGAGGGCACGCCATTCAAGGAAATGTTCATCGCCGCGCCGCCGACATAATCCAGCGCCACGCCGGGGATGGTCTTCAGCAGCTCGCCGACGTTGCCGTCGGCCATCGGACCGAATTCATCCGCCGCGATCACGTTGCGAATGTCGGAGGCAAAACGCTTTTCGTTAATCGCGATGGCGGCGCCGTCCATTTCCTTCGAGCTCTCGACGACAAATTTGCCCAGCTTCACCACGTCAGTGCCGGGGGCGGGTGGTTGATCGAAGCCTTGCAGGTTGAAGTCCTGCTGCGCCGTCTGGCCGGCGTTGACTCGGACCGGCGTGGTCTGCACCGCGAGTCCCGTATAGAAAACCCGCACGCGCGCTTCGCCGGCGGGCACATTGGTGAAGGAGTACTGGCCCAGGTTGTCGGTCAACGTCTCGAGGGCCGTGCTCTCGACCGTCACGCGGGCATTCTCAAGGTATTCACCCGTGCCCGGGTTGAACACGCGGCCTTCGATCCTCCCGGTGCCGGCGCTGTCGGCGGCGCGAGCGGCGACCGGCGCCAGCACAGCGATCATCAGCACGCCGAATGCCGCGGATAAAAGCGAACGTGCACGGCCCGGAAGGGAGAGGAGGATCGAATGTGGAGTCGCCATTGGTGGTGGAGTTGAGGGGTCAACGCCGGATGTAGTCCGCCGGCGCCACAGAATGAATTGGGGCGCGGGAGTTTTTCGAGTGTTAATGTCAGCAGGAAAGGTGGGGATCGCTCTCCGAGCGGGCCTGAGTTTCAACTGAAGCGGCACCTACTACGTGATATTCACGCTGGAACCCAAGCCGGTTCGGAGAACCGGCCCCACCCCGAACCGGCTGGCGCGCAAAAATCCTTGCCGCGCCGCCGTCGCGGCCTCCGATTGTGTTGCTTTGCCTCCCCTGCTCACCCGTCGGTTTTTCTCGTCGCTGCTCGTCTGCACGCTGGCGGTGTGGGCGGGCGTCCCGGCCTCGCTGCCGGCCGCGGAACCCGGTTGGAAGGCCGGCACCGCCACCACCGACATCACGCCGCAGCAGCCGCAGTGGATGGCCGGCTACGGCGGGCGCGATCACCCGGCCGAGGGCACCCTGCACCCGCTGTTCATCAAGGCGCTCGCCCTGGAGGACGCCGCCGGCCGCCGCGCGGTGGTGCTCAGCAGCGATCTCCTCGGCATCCCTCACTCGGTCTACGAGAACACCTGCGCCGCGCTGAAACAGCACCACGGCCTGGAGCGCGCGCAGATCATGCTGAACGTGTCGCACTCGCATTGCACGCCGGTGCTGCGCGGCGCGCTCTACGACGCCTACCCGCTGCCTGAGGCGCAGCGCGAGGTGATCGAGCGTTACTCAGCGAATCTCGAAGCCCAGATCGTGGACACAGTGGGCCGCGCGCTCGCGTCGCTCGCGCCGGCGCGCGTCGCCGCGGCGCAGGGGATCACGCGTTTCGCCGTGAACCGCCGCAACAATCCCGAGGGCACGGTCCCGAAAATGATCGACCAGCGCGCGCTCAAGGGTCCGGTCGATCACGACGTGCCGGTCCTCTCGGTCAACGCGCCCAACGGCGAATTGAAGGCGGTCGTCTTCGGCTACGCCTGTCACAATACGACACTCAGCTTTTATCAGTGGGCGGGCGACTACGCCGGCTTCGCGCAAATGGCGCTCGAGCGGAGTCATCCGGGCGCGGTCGCGATGTTTTTCATGGGCTGCGGCGCCGACCAGAATCCGCTGCCGCGCCGGCAGGTGCATCAGGCCGAGCGCTATGGCCAGATGCTCGCCTCCGCCGTGGAGGAAGTTTTGCGGCAAGGTCCGCCACCGCTCGCGCCGCGGCTGGCGGTGGCGCACGAGCTCGTGACGCTCAACCTGGGCCCCGCGCCCACCCCGGCGGAATTGGAAAAACTTTCGGTCGGGCCGCCCGCCACCCTCACGCGTTGGGCCGGCCGGCTGCTCGCGGAGTCGAAGGCGGGCAAGCCCTTTGCCCGCTCCCACCCTTATCCCGTCCAGGCCTGGCAGCTCGGCGGCAAACAGCTGTGGCTCGCGCTCGGCGGCGAGGTGGTCGTCGACTATGCGCTTCGTTTCAAAAAGGAATTTGGCGCCGACACCTGGGTCGCCGGCTACGCTAATGAGGTGATGGCCTATATTCCCTCCGCACGCGTCCTGGCCGAGGACAAGCCGCCGCGCACCAACGGCCGCGCCGGTTACGAGGGCAACACCTCGATGTATGTCTACGGCCTGCCCGCCCACACCTGGGCCGATGACGTCGAGGACGTGATCGCCGCGAGCGTCCAGCGGCTGGTCACGCAGGTGAAAACGGCAAAGTAGGGCGGGATGCTGGGCCCGCCGCGGAATACCTTACGAACGGCCGGCCCAGCGGTCCGGCCCTGCCTTTCGAAAATGATGACCCGACACTTGCTCTCGTTCGTTTCGCTCGCGCTCGCGACCTTGTGCGCTTCGGCCGCCACGCACGCTGCTGAACTTCACCTTGCCCAAGGCGCGCTCGTCGCCGAAGTCACCGCCACGAGCGCCATCCTGCAGACCCGACTCACCGCCACCCCTGGCCTCGTCGCCGGCGATGTGCCCGGTGCCGCGGGCACCGCGCGGTTTGAGGTCGCGACGGGCGAGTCCTTCGCGAACGCGCGCCAGACGACGTGGGCCAACGCGATCGCGGACGACGATTACATTGTGCGTGCCCGGGTTGACGGATTGCAGCCCGCCACGGTCTATCACTATCGCGTGAGTTACGGCCCGGACTCCGCCCAAACCAAGCGCAGCCCGGCGGGCCGGTTCAAAACCCTGCCCGCCCCGTCGGCGGCGGCGCCCGTGCGCTTCGTCCTCACGAGCTGCCTCAACTACGCGTTTTTCCAGGAAGGCACCAAGGGACAGCCCGGCTACCAGGGCGCGGATCGCACCCGCGGTTACCCTGGGCTCGAGCCGATGCTGAAACTCGCGCCGGACTTCTGCATCTTCGATGGCGACTGCGTTTACTACGATCATCCGGTTGCCACGCGCGCCCAGTCGCTCGTCGAACTCAGGAAAAAATGGCATGAGCAGTATGCGCAGCCGCGCTTCCTCCAGCTCTTCGCGCAGGTCCCCACTTATTGGCTCAAGGACGACCACGATTACCGGATAAACGATTCCGACCCGACCGGCGACTATGCCCCCTCGCACGCGCTGGGCATCGCGACGTTCCGCGAGCAGGCGCCCGTGGTGCATCCCGCGGATCCGACAGCGGTCACGTACCGGACTCACCGAATGGGCCGCGATCTCCAGCTGTGGTTCGTGGAAGGGCGGGATTATCGCAGTCCCAACCGGATGGCAGACGGCCCGAACAAGACGATCTGGGGCGCGGAGCAAAAGGCCTGGTTGCAGCGCACGCTGAAGGAAAGCGATGCGACCTTCAAAATCCTGGTTTCGCCCACGCCACTGATTGGGCCCGACGATGCCAGCAAGCGGGACAATCACGTGAATCCCGAGGGCTTCCGGCAGGAGGGAGAGGCGTTCTTCGCCTGGCTCAAGGCCAACGGCATCGCACCCGGCCGGTTCTTCGTCATCTGCGGCGATCGCCACTGGAAATATCACTCCGTCCATGCCTCCGGCTACGAGGAGCTCACGTGCGGCGCCTTGAACCGGGAAAATTCCCGTCTCGGCCGCGCGCCCGGCGATCCGGGCTCCACCGATCGCGGCGCGCTGGTCCGGCAGCTCTACACCGACCAGCCGGCCAGCGGCGGCTTTCTCCACGTGGCAGTTCAGCCGGCCACGAACGATCAAGCGGCGCGAATCGAGTTTCGACACCACGACGACGGCGGAAAGGTGCTCTACACGCACACGCAGCCGGCGCGCTAGTCGCGGCGACGCCCGTGCGACCGCACCACGGTCTTTCGTTTTGGCCGCGTAAATGTAGGCCAGCTCGCTTGCGAGCGCGGTTTGGCGCGCGCAAGCGCGCTGACCTACGGTAAAGGCGTTTGAACAGCCAAAACGAAAGAC
>JBKJRG010000198.1:0-9916 GCA_046594805.1 Opitutaceae bacterium
GCGCCCGGTCGTCGGCGGGCAACGCCCCTGCGCGGCCGACGCCCACCGACCTGCACTTCTTCACCGAAGACGGGTTGGTCGCCTTCGATCAGCCGCAGGAAATAAAGTCCGACGGCAAGGGTGGCTTCATCCTCAACCTGCCCGTGGCCGCCGATGGCCCGATCGATGTGAAGCAACTACTCGGAGTGGTGACGTCCGAAAAAGGCTGGCGGCCCGACGGCACCCTTCGCGGACTCCGCGTCGCCGTGCCACTAGCCGCAGACACGACCGCGGCCCCGGCCAACTCCAAACTCCAAACTCCGAACTCCAAACTCCCCCCCGGCGGCGGCCCCGGCAGCCTCCCGGGAACGCTGCTGCTCGCCTTCATCGGCGGGCTGATCCTCAACCTGATGCCGTGTGTCTTCCCGGTGCTCGGGATCAAGATTCTCGGTTTCGTGAACCAGGCGGGGCATGAGCGCGGGAAGATCGTCGCGCACGGGCTCATCTTCACCCTCGGTGTGTTGCTCTCGTTCTGGAGCCTGGCGACCGTGCTCGCGGTGCTGCGCGCCGGGGGCGATCAGCTCGGCTGGGGCTTTCAACTGCAATCGCCCGCCTTCGTCTATTCCCTCGCGGTGCTGATGCTCGTGTTCGCGATGAACATGAGCGGCGTGTTCGAGTTCGGGCTGCGGGCGACGGCGGTCGGCTCCAACCTGCAGATGAAGTCGGGTTACGCGGGATCGTTTTTCACGGGGGTGCTCGCGACGGTGGTGGCGACGCCGTGCAGCGCGCCCTTCCTCGCCCCGGCGCTCGGGGCGGCGCTGGCCGTGTCGACGGTGGCATCGTTCACCATTTTCACCGCGATCGCGCTCGGGCTCGCGATGCCATACCTGCTGCTCTCGATTTTCCCGCAGGCGGTAAAGGTGCTGCCACGGCCCGGCGCGTGGATGGAAACTTTCAAGCAGTTCATGGCCTTCCCGCTCTATGCGACCGTAGTTTACCTGGTCTGGGTCCTCGCCGCGCAGACCGGCGAAGAAGGCTTTCGCGGCATCCTCTTCAGCCTGGTCCTGGTGGCGATGGCGGTGTGGATGTACGGCCGCTGGAATGCACCCGGCGCTTCTGCGGGCCGCGCACGGTTTGGAGTCGTGAGCCTGGTTTTGGTGGGCGCGTTCGGCCTGTGGCTCGGCTGGCCTCGCAGCGCTGCCGCGCAGGACGCGACGGCGGGCACTGCCCGGGAAGTCGTGTGGGAACCCTGGAGCCCCGAGGCCGTGGCAAAACTACGCGGCGAAGGCCGGACAATCTACGTCGATTTCACCGCCCGGTGGTGCGCGACCTGCCAGACGAACAAGAAACTCGTCTTCCACAACGATGAGGTACTGCGGTATTTCGCCGAAAAGAAGATCGCCACCCTTCGCGCCGATTGGACGAGCAAGGATCCGCGAATCACCGCGGAACTCGCGAGTTACAATCGCTCGGCCGTCCCCTTCAACCTGATCTGGCTGCCGGGAAAAAACGACCCGGTCATTCTGCCCGAGCTGCTGACGCCGGGGACGGTGCTGGACGCGTTGAGGAAAAACTAAGATGGAGGCCGGACCCACCCCTATTCGTCGTAGGGGCGTCGCTGGACGACGCCCGCGTTATGGGTGCCGTAATTGCCCGCGGGCGTCGTCAAGCGACGCCCCTACCTCAGCATTCCTTACACCAGCGGATGCAGACTGAGATCCAGATTGCCGGTTGGCATGGGCGGGCGAACGAAACGCCGCGCATTCAGGACCAGATCCCGCAGGACTTCCGGCGGCGAGGATTTGGAAACGTAATGGTGCACCCCGAGTTGGAATGACTTCACCACATCGCCCGGTTCAGTGGACGAAGAGAGCATTACGAAAACGGATTTGCCCAGCACCTGGTGCGCGTTAGCCCACTCCAGCACGTCGAACCCGTTCGCCCCGGGCATCTTGATGTCGATGAACACGAGACAAGGCCAGGGCCGCAGCCCGCTGCGATAGCGGTCCAGGAATTCGATTCCCTCCTCGCCCCCAAAAGCGGAGTCATAATACAGCGGACAACCAAAGGCATTTAGCGTCCGACGAACAATGTCGTGGCTTTCCCACTCATCATCGATGAGCAGGACGCGCCCGAGAGCCGAGGGCGTTTGCTGCGAGGGAAATGGAGAGTCGGAAGACACGTGCGGTGGGAGACACGGCAAAGCAAACACACCCTTGCGGGCGCCTCCCCTTTCGCACCTCCCAACCTAGCCGACCCACTTGAAGGACCCCAGTTCCGGCGCAGGGCGATAGTAGATCGTGTTTAAAAAAAACTGCGGAATACGTGCGATTTACAGACGAAATGAGTCCACCAGGAAATAATGGGGGGGGCTCAGCGGCCCGTCGCACTTTCCGGCGGAAGCGTTACGGCCCGGATATCGACGCTCGTGCTCGTGCTCGTGCTCGTGCTCGTGCTCGTGCTCGTGCTCGTGCTCGTAATCTTGCTCAAGCGAAGAGCACGAGCTCGATTACGAGCAAGAGCACGAAAAAGGCAGGCAGGGACGCGCTGCTACGCCCAACCAGATCCGAGCTCGATCCGGTGCTTTCACCGGCTTTGACTTTTGGTCCACCACCCCCTTCGCCTCGAAGCATCCTCGCGTGAGTTTTCTTTCCTTCGGCCATTTTATCCGCGCCCTCCCTTGGTTCGCCGGGCTCGTGCTCACCGGTACGGGCAGCGCCGCGCCGGCCCCCGCCCGACCGAACATTATTTTTGTCCTCACGGATGACCAGCGCTGGAACTCGCTGGGGTTGACCGGCAACCCGGTGGTGAAAACGCCGAACATCGAACGGCTCGCGGCGGAGGGAACGTTTTTCCCGAACGGCACGATCAACAGCGCAATCTGCACCCCAAGCCGCGCGTGTTATTTTCTTGGCCAGTATGAACGCCGGCACGGGGTGAACTTCAATTCCGGCACAGCGCTGACCGCGGCCGCGTGGAGCGGCAGCTATCCGGTGTTGCTGCGCCAAGCCGGCTATTTCACTGGCTACATCGGCAAGAACCATGTGCCCGTCGGCCCGGCGGGCTATGCCGGCACGGTGATAGAGGAAAGCTTCGATTTTTGGTACGCGGGGCACGGCGCGCTGGGTTTTTATCCGAAACGCCGGCACCCGATTTTCCAAGGCGCGGAGGCCGATACCCAGATTGAAATCCTCGGCGAGGGTGCGCTGGGCTTTCTCGACCCGGAGCGCGGGTTCGTCGCCGGGGCCCGCGCCTTCCTGAAGAACCGGCCGGCGGACAAACCCTTCTGCCTGACCATCGCTTTCAATGTCCCACACGCCGCCGGCACCAGCTCGATGGAACTGCGACCGGAGGAGCCGGAGCTCTACCGCACGACCTACCGCGACCAGCTCCTCACCCAGCCCCTGCCTCTCACCTATCTGGCCAGGGCCGATCTTCGGACGCCAAAACTTCCGGCCACCGTGCACCACGTACAGTATCGGCAAAAAAGTTACGACTACGTCGACACCGAGGCGACCCTGCGCGAACGCCAGATTCGGGAATACGAAACCATCACCGGCATCGACCGGCTGGTGGGGGCAATCCGGGACCAGCTAAACAAACTCGGCTGCGCGAACAACACCGTGATCCTTTTCTCCTCGGACCACGGCATCACCCATGGGGAGTTTGGCCTGGGCGGGAAGGCCCTGAACTACGACACCTGCCTCCGCGTGCCGATGATTGCGATGGATCCGCGCGCGCCGGCGTCCGCGCGCGGCGGACGTTCGCCTGCCCTGGTGCAATCGATCGACTTCGCGCCGACAATGCTCGACCTCGCCGGGGTGGCCGCACCCTCGACGATGCAGGGGCAGAGCTTCCGCGCCGCGCTCGATGGCCGGCCGTTCGCCGGCCGGGGCCACGCCTTCTCCGAAAATCTCTGGTCAACTTACTTCGGCAACCCGCGCTGCGAGAGCGTCCGCACCGCGGAATGGAAATACATCCGTTATTTTGCCAATGATCGGGCGCTCTTCGGCCAGGTCGCCGGCGAAGCCGAGGGTGGCAGCGTCTCGGACGCGATTGCCGCCGCCTACCAGACGTGGCTCGGCGCCCCGATTCGCGGCGAGCAACCGGTGTACGAGGAACTTTACCATCTCTCCGTTGATCCTGACGAGATCACAAATCTTGCCCGCGATTCCCGGCACGCGGCGACGCTGGAGGCGATGCGGACCCGCTGCCAGCAGCTCGTCACCGAGGCGAAAGGTGGAGTCGACACGCCACCGGCGACGGTGCGGTTGCGCGGGGCAACCGAGGGCAAGGGCGGAAAGGAAGGGAAAGCCGGCAAGGCGCAATGAACGCGATGCACGATTTGTTTCGCGGTTTGTTTTTGGAATGGAGCCGCGGCGCCCTCGCCGCGGTCGGTGACCCTTTCGGCTCCTGCTAAGAAACACGGCGAGGGCGCCACATCCCCATTTCGATCTTCCATCCCACCGCTGCACGTTGCCGGTGAGCGCCCATTGCGCGGCGCCGGCGCCACATCCCCATTTCGATCTTCCATCCCACCGCTGCTCGATTCCTTCTCCCCCGACTCTGATCGACCCCAACCCCACCTATCGCGTGAAAATTTTCATTCGCCCCTTCGTCTTCGTGTTGGGGGCACTCCTCCCCGCCATTGGCCCGCAGGGCTTCGCTGCGCCCGCGCCGACGCGCGGCCCCAACGTCATCTTCATCCTGATGGATGACCTCGGCTGGACGGATCTCACCTGCTACGGGAGCTCGTTCTACGAAACCCCGCACCTCGATCGACTCGCGGCGCAGGGCATGCGGTTCACCTCCGCCTACGCCGCGTGCCAGGTGTGCTCGCCGACGCGCGCCGACGCGCGCCAGCATCCTGACGGGCAAGTATCCGGCACGGCTGGGCGTGACCGACTGGATCCCCGGCAGGCCGGACAATCCCCAGCAGAAACTGAACCGGCCGGTGCCACTGAACCACCTGCCACTCGAGGAGGTCACCCTGGCCGAGGCGTTCAAGCAGGGCGGATACACCACCGGGTTCATCGGCAAATGGCATCTGGGTGCGGAGGGCTTTGCTCCGCAGGACCAGGGATTCGACATCAACATCGGCGGCAACAACCGCGGTTCCCCGCCCTCCTATTTTCCGCCCTACAATCTGCCGGGCCTGCCGGACGGCCCCAAGGACGAGTACCTCACCGATCGGCTGACGAGCGAGGCGTTGCAGTTCATCGAGCGTGAAAAGGACCGGCCGTTCCTTCTCTATCTTTCGCATTACGCGGTGCATAATCCGCAGCAGGCAAAGCCGGCGCTGGTCGAGAAATACACGCGCAAAGCCGCCGCGCGCCCACCCTCTCCCGGTCCGGAATTCCTTCCCGAAGGCGACCGCCAGAACCGGCAGATCCAAAATCGTCCGGTCTACGCTGCGATGGTCGAGAGCATGGACGACAGCATTGGGCGAATCCTGGACCATCTCGCGGCTCTCGGCCTGCAGCGCAACACCGTCGTCGTGTTCACCTCGGACAATGGCGGGCTGTCGACCTCGGAAGGGCTGCCCACCTCCAACCTGCCGCTGCGCGCGGGCAAGGGTTGGCATTACGAGGGCGGCGTGCGGGAACCTGCCATCGTGGTGTGGCCGGGCGTGACTAAACCAGGGAGCGTCTCCTCCGCGCCGCTCATCAGCACCGATTATTATCCGACCCTGCTCGAGATCGCTGGCCTGCCCGCGCAACCGCGCCAGCACGTCGATGGCGTCAGCATCGTGCCCCTGCTCCGCGGCGCCACGCGGCCGGAGCGCCCGCTGTTCTGGCATTACCCGCACTACAGCAATCAAGGCGGCGGGCCCGGCGGCGCGGTGCGACTGGGCGCCTACAAACTCATCGAGTTTTACGAGGACATGCGCGTCGAGTTGTACAACGTTGTGAATGATATCAGCGAAAAGCGCGATTTGGCGAAAGCGATGCCGGGCAAGGTCACGGAATTGCGTGGTCTCCTGCAGGAATGGCGCCAGACCGTGGGCGCGAAGATGCCAGTGCCGAATCCTCATTACGATCCGAACGCGCCGCCGCCGGCGAAAAAAGCGAAGGCGGGGAAATGAGGCGCGTGAGGTGTTGAAACCGGACGCGGCGAGCGCGCCGCGGTCCCCATTTTTCTGCAACCCCCGGCTCGGAAAGCCGCCCCCACCTCGGAGAACGTCGTACGACCTCCAATAGAAAGCCAGCTCAGCGGCGGTTGGCCTACAATCGGGCACGGTTTGTTGATCGGATGGGGTCACGGGGATTGCGCCCCGTGACCCTTCCACTCCACCGGACGTGCGGTTTTCCGCATCCGGCGGTTGGACAACAGGAGGCCTCTTACCCTGGCGGTCGAAGCGCATCTTGCCACCCCCGGTGTCTGCTCACGTGGTTCCACCATGTGCCGCCACCCGGGCACACTAGCGTCGGCGTCCCGCCTGCCATCATCCCGGAGCAGGTGGGACGCCTGCGCTACTTTCTGGGCAACCAGCCGAGCACTTCCGCGCGCGCCGCGGACATCGCACCCTGGCCGACGATCGCGAGGACGCGGCCCTCCGTTTGCTGGAGCAGCGCCGCTTGCGCGGCGCGCATCTGGCCTTCAGGGAGGCCCCGCGCAACATTCTCCGCGTGCAGCTCGAGCCGCTTCAGCGTGTATTCGTTCCGGGCGCGCCAAAGATGCAGCGGCGCATCGGGCAGCAGTCCATGTGTGGCCGCGAACTTGACGAGCTGCGGATAGTCGCTCGCCTCACCCTGGAGCCAGAGGCCGAACAACGGCGTGCCCAGGACGGCGTGGATTTGCTCCTGCATCGCCTGCCGCGCGGATTCACGCTGCAACAGGGCCGGCGCCGCGACGTCGAAGGTCAGCGCGAACTTATCCTCGTAGGCACGCTGGAGTCGGAAAACGGCGCGTCGTTGCTCTTCGGTCGCCTCGGAACTCCCGAGCAGGCGCTGCACGAGCTGGCCGGCAGTGGTTTCGCGCCGCTCGATTTCCTCCAGTTCCGACGGGGAAAGGAAGCTCGCAAGATCCGCGCGTTTCTCCCGTTCGAGCAGGGCAAGCTGGCGCAGAAATGCGTTCAAGCCGCCCGGAAACGCCCCGGCGGCCGCGCTGTAATCGGCCGCCGTCTTCGTCCGGATCTCATCGTAGTCCCGGTTGATTTTATCGATCCGCGCGGCCTTCTGCTCGGGAGAAAGCTGAGGCGGAGCCGTCGGCTCGGCCGCGCGCGCCCGGCGGACCTCGCCGCGATCTGCGCTGGACTTTGCGCGCGGCGCAGACGGGGGCGAGGCTCGTTCGAGTACCGGCGGCTTGGAGCGGGCGCCCGCCGACCAGCGCCAGAGCGCGAACACGCCGCCAAACACGAAGACGGCGCCAAGGATGACAACGAGGAATTTCTCCGCGTCGCCCCGGTTGGAAGCAAATAGCCGCCTCATGTCCCAACTTTGCCGCGCCACGGTTGGAGGTGCGACGACTTTTTCGGGCCGGATTGAAGGAGGGGGCGGCTCTCCGAGCCGTCTTGGGTTGCAGCGTAAGCTTCACCTTGTTCTGCGAAATTGCCCTGAAACCCAAGCCGGCTCGGAGTGCCGGCCCCATCTCGGACTGTTCTCCTTCCCTTGGCTTACCTTTGCGCCCGTGGTGTGAGGCTCCGCGCATTTTTTCGCGTGCGGAATGCCCCGCTGTGCCGCACACATGATAGTTCGTGCACGCCGCTCATACCCGCGCTGTCCTGCTGCTCGTTGCGGCTTCCTTCTGCTGGAGCCTCGCGGGCGTGCTGATCAAGTTCGTGGCCACGACGTGGGATGGGCTCGCGGTGGCGGGCGGACGAGGGCTGATTGCCGCCGTCTTCCTCGTCCTGACCAACCGGGGGCTGCGCTTTCATTGGTCGCGCGATCAGCTCATCGGGGCGGTCCTCTACGCCGCGTGCACGCTGACGTTTTGCCTCGCGACCACCCTGACCAGCGCCGCCAACGCGATTCTGCTGCAGTACACCGCGCCGGTCTGGATCGCCCTGTTCGGCGCCTGGTTTCTGGGTGAACGGGCCACGCGCGCCGACTGGCTCACCATTGTCGCGGCCCTCGGCGGCATGGGGCTTTTTTTCAAGGATAGCCTGACCCTCGGGCACGTGAAGGGCGACACGCTCGCCATCCTGAGCGGCGTGTGTTTCGCCGGCATGACGATTGCACTGCGCAAGCAGAAGAACGGCTCGCCGATCGAATCGATTATTCTGGGCAACCTGCTCGCTTTTCTAGTCGGGCTGCCCTGGCTCCTGCGCTCGCCGATGCTGCCTCCCTCGGGCTGGACCGCCCTGGTGGTGCTCGGCGTCGTGCAGCTCGGCGCGTCCTATTGGCTTTACGCGCGGGCGATTCGGCACGTGACGGCGCTCGAGGCCGTGCTGATCCCGGTGATCGAGCCAATCCTCAATCCGCTTTGGGTGATGATCTTCATGCACGAGCAACCCTCGAAATGGGCGCTGGTGGGGGGCACCATCGTGCTGATGGCAGTGACGCTGCGTGCCATCGTTTCAATCCGGGAACGGCGCTCCGCCCGACCTGACCCGGCATGAAACTTTTATCGCTGCTGCTGGGTTGTGGACTGATGATGATCGTCTCCACGCATGCCGCGCCGAGCGCGCCGGACACCGTGGTTTTGCTGCACGGGCTCGGCCGGACCAGTTTCTCGATGACGCGTCTGGCGCAGTCGCTCGAACGCGACGGATATCGCGTGCTCAACCTCTCCTATAGCTCGCGGACGAAGTCGCTCGAAGCACTGGCGACCGAGTGGCTGCCGGCGGAGTTGGCCCGAGCCGGCCCGAAGCCAGACGGGAGCACTACGCCACCACGACTACATTTCGTCACGCATTCGATGGGCGGAATCGTGGTACGGCTTTGGCTGCGGGAGAAAGGCGCACCGGAAAATCTCGGCCGCGTCGTCATGCTCGCACCGCCCAATGGCGGCAGCGAAGTGTCGGATCGATTCCACACGTTTCCACCCTTTCGCTGGTTCACGGGGGAGAACGGCCGCCGGCTCACCACCGGACCGGACGCGCTGCCGGCGAAACTCGGGCCGTGGCCGTGTCCGAGCAAAATCAATGATCCGGCCGGGCAGCCCGGCGAGCTGGGCGTCATCGCGGGTACGCACGCGATCAATCCCGTGATGGCAGCGTGGCTCCCCGCGCCGAACGATGGCAAGGTGTCGGTCGCTGCCACGCATCTGGCCGGCGAACGCGACCATCTAGCCCTGCCATTCTCGCACACGTGGCTTGGATGGCGCGGTGAAACCCTTCGGCAGGTAAAAGTGTTTTTACGTGAGGGTCAGTTTGCGCGATAGCGAGCGCCCCGGATCGGTCCGCCGAAAACGCACTAACGTGAGCCAGCGCGCCGCGCCGCGTCGACCCACGCGTCGAATATCAGCGTCGTCTTGCGCTGTGCCCACTCTGCCGGCGTGAACACACTCAGGCTCTCGCGCGCGTAGCCGGGCATGCGGTCACCGATGCCCCGCGTGCCGCCTTCGCGTTCTTCCGTCGCGTAAAGCGGATCCATCGCCACCTGGTGGGCAGCCGCCCATTCGCTGACATGCGTCTCGGGCAATTCACGAATCGAAATGCCGTTCCGGGGCGGGAGAGCGAGCTCCTGCTCCAGCCAGTGCGCCACGGGACGCGTCACGAAATAAGGCCGGTGGCTGCCCGCCGCGGTGAAACCGTATTCAAAAACGCCTTCCGCTGTGCCGCGCTGAGCGACGACGCGGCCGCGCAGATCGTCAAAGAAAGCGTCCTGCGTTCTCGGCATGTTCACCACCGAGTCGACGCGGCCATTCCAGATCAGCAGCGGACCCCGCAGCGCATGCAAACCGTACAGCACGGCCGCGCGATCGCCGAGAAATCCGAGGGACCGATAGGGCAGCCCCTGGCACATGGGCTTCGATCCATCCCAGTAGCCGCCGG
>JBKJRG010000293.1:0-5247 GCA_046594805.1 Opitutaceae bacterium
TACCGATCCACCCGGCGCCACCGGCCGGGGCAGCTTCGTCAATCTCGCCACCCGCGGCATCGTCGGCGTCGGTGCCAATGTCATGATCCCCGGCTACGTCATCACCGGCACCGCCGCGAAGACGCTCCTCATCCGCGCGGCCGGCCCGGCGCTCACGAGCTTCGGGGTGGCCGGCGCGCTGGCCGATCCGGTGCTCACGCTTTTCTCCGGTTCGCAAGCCTTGCTCACAAACGACAATTGGTCCGACGCCCCGAACCTCGCGCAGCTCCGCGCCGCGACCACGCGCGTCGGGGCGTTTGCTCTCGCCGAGGGCAGCAAGGACGCTGTGCTCCTCGTGACGTTGCCTCCCGGCAGCTACACCGTCCAAGCCGCCGGAGCCAACGACACCACGGGCGTCGCGCTCGTGGAGATTTACGAGGTGCCGTGAGCCGCGGCTTTCGGCACGAAAACGAATCTCACGAAAAAGAACCCGGACCGCCGATCTTGAGCCGGCGCTGCAGAAGTTTTTTCACCGCCGCGGTAGGCGCCGATTTGAGCGCGATGTCCCGATAGCGACACGCCGAATAGGCGTTCCCGCCGCGCCGGTGCAGATCGGCCAGCACCGCCGCCCACATATAGGAACCGACGAGCCAAGTCGGTGGCGCGAAACCGTCGAGCACCGCGAGTCCCGCCGCCGGTCCCTGCCACTCCGCGACGGCGACCGCCCGGTTCAGCCTGTGTATCGCGGAGGGCGCGATCCGCTCCAAGAGCGCGAAGCATTCCACGACTTTGTCCCAGCGTGTCTCCTGAAACGAGGGGGCAAGACAGTGTTCCGCCGCGATTCCCGCCTCCGCGTGATACCGGGAAAAGCGATCCCCCCGTGAAGACCGGGCCAGCCACTCCAATCCAGTCTGAATCCTTGGCCGATCCCAGAGCTCTCGGTCCTGCTCCTCCAACAGCAGCAAGCCGCCTGCACTGTCCTGACGAGCCGTCATCCGCGCAGCGTGCAGGTGCATCAGCGACAACAGCGCGAATGTTTCCGGAGCCTGGTCCGCCGGGTGTTCCGCCAGGAGGGTGGCCAGCCGGATCGCTTCCTCGCATAGCTCCCGACGGATTGCCCTTTCCGGGTGGGAAGAAAGATATCCCTCCGTGAAAAGAAGGTAGAGGACGCTCCGCACGGCGGGCACTCGCGACGAATACTGCGCATCGGTCAACTCCCCGGGGCGAAGCGAAATTTCGCGCAGGCGGCTGCGGGCCCGACCGAGGCGTTTATAGACGTTGGCTTCGCTCGCGAACAAGCGCAGCGCGATCTCCCGAATGTCGAAACCGCAGAGCGTCTTGAGCGCCAACACCAGTTGCGATTCCACGGGTATCGCCTCGTCGCAGCAGACAAACAGCATCCGCAAAAGATCGTCCCGGATCTCCCCGGGCAGGAAGCGTTCGGCATCGCCCTCCTGCGTGCCGGCGGCTTCTTCCACGTTTTGCTCCAGGATGCGACGGCGACCCGTTCGCCGCCGCAATTCTCCCATGAGATTGTTGTGCGCAACCCGATAAAGCCAAGCGGGCGGATTGTCGGGCAACCCCGCCCTCGTCCAAGTCTCGAGGGCGGTCATCAACGCGGACTGAACGGCGTCCTCGACATCCTCGATATGGTCCACTCCCACGCGACGCGACAGCATCGCCACGAGCCGGCCGTATTCGTGCCGGAAGAAGTGCTCCACCACTGTGGGCGCGGTCAAGGAGTGTGAATCTCCCTGACCTCAACGCTCGACCCGGGCATCACGACGCCGGGGCATTCGCGAGCGACCGCGATCGCCTCCGCCAAATTTTTCGCCGAGACGATCATGTAGCCGCCGATCACTTCCTTGGCCTCGATGAACGGGCCGTCACTTGCGCTTTCCGCCGTGACGACTTTTCCGTCGCCCAGCCGTCCGCCCAGATCGACGATGTTCGCTTCAAACTTCGCCTTCCACGCGTGGAATTGGGCATACATCTGTTCCATCTGGGCGGGAGAGGGCATTTCGCGTTTGCCGGGAGAATTCGGCGAGCTGCGCTGAATGCATAGATACTTTTGGTTAGGCATAAGGGTCCTTTGTTGGGTTTCGTCGGCCAAATTAGCCGACAAACTATGATGCACGAGCGCCCTTGGTTTGGACACTCCTTTGTCTTTTTAAGCAATAAATCGAGACGGGGCGCTCACGGCTTCCGGTGTTCGCTAAACGGAGAAATCCGAGCGGGATGATCGGCTCACTTGCGAGCACTCGGACTGCCCTTGATTTCCTTGAGCAGCGCGGTCCGCAAACCGGCGATCATCTTCTCCCGGTTCGTCTGCATCTCGCGGAGCACCGGCGCGGGAGCCGCATGATCGGGCGTGTATTTTGCACCCCAGAGCACCAGGTCGAACAGCAGCGGGAGCAGGTCCACGCCCTTTTCCGTGAGGTGGTAGAGATATTTTTTCCCGTCCGCCGGATGATCGGAGCGGACGATGATGCCGGCGCAGCGCAGACGGTCGAGCCGCTCGGTGAGGATGTTGGTCGAGATGCCCTCGCCCCCCGCCATGAACTGGCCGAACTCGCGGAACCCCTGAAACACGAGGTCGCGCACGATGAGCAGCGTCCAGCGATCGCCGAGCACATCGAGGGCGTTGGCGATCGGGCAGGCGGAGCGGCGGTCGGCGGAGCGGGCCATGCCGCGACAGTCTCCCATCGCTTTTGTATTGCAAGTAAAAGCGCGGCGCTTCACTTGTCTTTTGAGACTGAACAACCCCATGAAATTGCGCCACGCCCTCGCCCCCGTCGCCTACATCGTCGTGTCCTTCGCCCTCGCGGCGCCGTGGCACTTTGTCCTGTTCCATGATCTCTACGAGAGCTTCGGCCTCTACAATCGCGCTGCTCCCATCATCCCGCTTGGCCTGATGTCGATGCTGCTGCAAGGCGTGACGCTGGCGCTGCTCTATCGGCGCTGGTATCGCGGGGGCAGTCCGCTCGCCGAGGGCGCAAAGTTCGGCCTGCTGGTGGGCGTGGTCTTCTACAGCATCGCCGCGCTGGCCACCGCAGGGAAAATCCAGGTAAGCGGCCTCGGGAGTTTTTTGGCCGTGCAGGCGGCGTTTTGCCTCCTGCAACCGCTCGCTGGCTGCGCCGCGATCGGACTGGCCTTCGGCCGACTGGAATCCAAGGCGCCCTGACATGGCCGGCGATGAGTGCCCGCGCCTTGGTGCCTGAAAAACCGCCCGTTTAGATTGCCCATCAAAAAACATGACAACCATTCACCACCAAATCCGCGCCAACTGCCCGCCCGCCCGCGTGTGGGCGCTGCTCGGTGATCTTGAAGCTGTGCCATGCTACAACCCCACGGTCCGCGCCGCCCAGGTGCAGGGGGAGCGGCGCGCGGGAGTCGGCGCCATGCGGGCGTGCGAACTCAAGGCCGCCGGCCGCCCCGTCGCGTAGTCCGTCCTCTTTTTCTTCCTTCCCGATGCCCGCAAAAGACACTTCCGCTCCCGCCCCGGCCAACCCCGATCTCACCCGCCTCGCCGATCGCGTCGCCCGCATTTTCGCGGCCCGCGCCGTGCCGTTCGAATCGAAACGCATGATGGGCGGCCTCGTGTTTATGGTGCGCGGCAAGATGTGCGTGGGCGTCGAGTCTCACCGCCTCATGGCGCGCATCGGCCCCGAGGCGGAGGCCGCCGCACTGAAGCGCCCCGGCTGCCGCCCGATGGATTTCACCGGCCGGCCGATGCGCGGCTTTGTGTTTGTCGATGCGGCGAGCCTGCGCACCGAGCGTCAACTCACCTCATGGCTCGACCTCGCTCTGGCCTTTAATCCTGACGCCAAACCTTCGTCCAGTCGCCGCGCCGGAAAACCCGCCCGGTAGAGACTGTCGCCGGGCTCGCCCTGCTACGAAGCCGGCGGCACCCCGGCACCCGGCCCGCCCGTTTCCGGCTGCCAGCCCGCGAGCCGATCCTGCAAGAGCGCGTTCAAGCCCGTCAGCCCGCCGGTGGCTTTGATTTCGTCGGCGGTCATGAGCACCTCCACGCAACCCTGTCGCTCGACCAAGATCAGCGGGAACGTCATCGCCTGAAATTTCGGACGGGTTTGCTTGAACTCCGCGCGGTGGACAAACACCGTGGGAAAAGGCAGACGCTCAATGAAGGTCTTCCACGGTTGCAACATGCCGGTCAGGCTAAACGTGTAGTGGCAGAGCGTGCATTCATACGTGTGCGGCGAAAAAACCTTGTGCGCCCAGTCGTTGATCGCGTTGAAGAGCCCTTCGTCGGCGTTGTAAACCATCAGGATGCGGTCGGGGTGGATGTGGGGCATGGTCGGTAAGAGCAGGAAGCCGTTGCTTTATTCCGCGCGATCCAGGCGAAAGTTCAGTCCTCCACGCCAAAAACGATCGCCCGCGGATCGCGCGCCACGCGGAACGAGCCGAAAATCCGGTCCCACCACGAGAAGAGCGAACTGTAGTTCGAATCGCACTCGGCGCGCACGACCGAGTGGTGCACTTTGTGCAGGTTCGGCGTCACGATCACCGCTCGCAAGATGCGGTCGAGCCGCTCGGGCAGCGAAATGTTGGCGTGATGAAACTGCACGACGGTGAACAGGAGCACCTCGTAGAGCGCCAGCTCGTCGATGCGGCAACCGATGAGTGCGAGCACGGGCACGCGCAGCAGCGACGAGAGCACGATTTCGCCCGTGTGGAAACGGCTGGCCGTCGTCACATCCATCGCGCGATCCGCGTGATGCCACCGGTGAAACCGCCAGAGTAGCGGCACGATGTGATTCAGCCGGTGCCAGAGATAGGTCCACGCATCGAGCAGCAGGATCGCGACCGGCCAGCGCCACGCCGCCGGCGCGTTCGTCCACTGCAATAGTCCGAAGCGATGCGCGGCCGCCCACTCGGTCGTCGTCAGCCACACGGCGGCAAACCCCACCGCGACCACGAAAATGTTCAGCGCGCCAAGCGAGAGGTTCCGCACCCCGTGCCGGGCACGAAGGCCCACGCCCGCGAAGTGCCCGAAGAACGGTTGCGCCGTTTCCCACGCGAGCAGGAGCGCCAGCACCCCGACGGCGATGCCCGCGCGCCAAGCCGGACTGGGAACCGAAAAATCCATGTCGCAGTCTTCACTCGTTTAGCGCCCCGCCGCAACTGCTGCCGGCACCGGCCGCACGCGCAGCCGGGCAGGCGACGAGCATCGTGAACGCGAGCGGCCCGCTGGCTATTTGCTCCAAGGCGGCACGATGCGATTCATGCGGGCGTAGGCGATCAACT
>JBKJRG010000381.1:0-9832 GCA_046594805.1 Opitutaceae bacterium
CGCCGCCCATGAACAGGACGGGAATGAACACCGCCACGAGTGACACGGTCATCGAGAGGATGGTGAACCCGATCTCGCGCGAGCCCTTCAACGCCGCGGTCATCGGCGGCTCGCCCAGCTCGATGTGCCGGACGATGTTCTCGAGCATGACGATGGCGTCATCCACCACGAATCCGACCGAGAGCGTGAGCGCGAGCAGCGAAATGTTGTCGATGCTGAAGTTGAAGAAATACATCACGGCGAACGTGCCCAGGATGGCGATGGGCATCGCGATGCTGGGGATGAGGGTGGCCGCGGCGGAGCGCAGGAACAGGAAGATCACCAGGACCACCAAGCCGACCGCGAGGACCAGGGTGAACTTCACGTCCTGCACCGATTCCCGGATCGCGATCGACCGGTCGCTGAAAATCTCGAGGTTGATCGTCGCGGGCAGCTGGGCCCGGAAGGCCGGCAGCAGCTCCTTGATGCCATCGACGACCTTGATCGTGTTGGTGCCGGGCTGGCGCTGGATTGAGAGGGTGATGGCGCGGTTCTGTTTATTGCCCGTCTTGAATTCAGGGTCCTCCACGCCGTCGATGAAGCGCTGGTTGAACCAACTGTAGGATTTGTCGTTTTCGATGCTGTCGGTGACGTTCGCGACGTCGGCCAGCCGGACGGCAGCACCGTTGCGGTAGCTGACGATTACCTTGCGAAAGCCCTCGGCACTCTTGAGCTGGCCGGTGGCGATCAGGGTGGTGGACTTATGCAGGCCGTCGAGCGTGCCGGCCGGCAGGTTGACGTTGTTGGTGTCGAGCGCGGTGCGGACCTCGTCGATGCCGATGCCGCGGGCGGCCAGCGCGCGCGGATCGAGGCGCACGCGCACGGCGTATTTTTGTGCGCCAAAAATGTTGACCTGCGAGACGCCATCCACCGTCGAGATCCGCTGGGCCAGGATGGTCTCCGCGTACTCATTCACCTCGGAGAGGGCCAGGGTGCTCGAAGTCAGGGCGATGAGCATCACCGAGTCGTCTGCCGGGTTGGATTTTCGGAAGGAAGGCGGGTTCGGCATGTCCCGCGGCAAACGGCGCTGCACCGCGGCGATGGCGGACTGGACATCCTGGGCCGCCCCATCGATGTTACGGTCGAGAGTGAACTGCAGCGTGATTTGGGTGCTGCCGAGAGAGCTGGTCGACGTCATCGAGTCGATGCCGGCGATACTGGAGAGCTGCTGTTCGAGCGGCGTGGCGACCGCGGCGGCCATCGTTTCCGGGCTCGCCCCGGGCAGGTTCGCCGAAATCGAGATGGTCGGAAAATCGACGTTCGGCAGATCACTGACCGGGAGCCGCTGGTAAGCCATGATCCCGAAGAGCGAAATCGCGGCGGTGATGAGCGTGGTCATCACCGGCCGACGGATGAACTGTTCGGGAATGTTCATGTTTCCTTTTTTTCTTTCTTCTTCCCTGACGGCGTCTCACCGCCCTTGACGCCCGTGCCAGCTTTACCTCCGCGCGCGCCGCCGCCGGCGCCCGCCGGATCCTTGACCTCGACCGGTCGGCCCGGGATTACCCGCAGCTGCCCGTCGGTCACCACGGTCTCCCCCTCGGTGAGCCCCTTGGTAATCACGGTGTCGTTCTCGAAGGCTCGCTCCACCCCCACCGGTCGAAGCTCGGCCGTTTTGTCCGCCTTGACCACATAGACATACTGGCCCGCTTGCGAAGTCTGGATGGCGCTGCTCGGCACGGTGAGCGCGTCCGGCGAGGAAAGCACGACCGTGACGGTGGCAAACTGCCCGGGCCAGAGCCGCTGGCTCTCGTTGGGAAATGTGCCCTTGAGCTTCAGGGTGCCAGTCGAGGAATCGACCGTGTTGTCCATGAAGGTGAGCTCGCCATCCTCCGGTTTGTCGTTGGTGCCGGGGGGAACGACGCGGACCTTGAGCGTGCCGGTGGCCCGATAACGCGTCAGGTCGACGAGGTATTGTTGGGGCACGCCAAACGTGACGTAGATGGGGTAGAGCTGATTGATGGTGACGAGCAGACCGCCCGCTTCGTTGGCACGGACCAAATCGCCCTCGTGCACCGTCATGTTGCCCATGCGGCCCGTGAGGGGGGCCCGGATGGAGCAATATTCGAGCTGGAGCTTGGCGGTGGCCAACCGCGACTCGTCGGCAATGACCTCGGCCTCGAGGGTGCGCGCCGTGTCGGAAATCTTCTCGAACTGCTCCTTCGACACCATCTGCTCCGACGTGAGCGTGCGATACCGCGCCACCTGGGCTCGCGCGGTCTCGAGCTGCACCCGCGCTTTTTGCAGTTCGGCCTCGGCGGACTGCAGCGCGTTCCGGAACGGCCGCGGATCGATTTCGAACAACAGGTCGCCCTCCTTCACGTTTTGGCCCTCTTGGATCGCAATTTTCACCAACGTCCCGGTGACCTGCGACCGGACGGCGGTGGTCCGGATGGGCTCGACGGCGCCGATGGCCTCGAGGACGAGCGGGACGACTTTGCGCTGAGCCTGGCTGACCAAAACCGGCGCGGCGCCCCCACCGCCACGGCCGCCCTTGCCGCCGCCCGGGGCCTTGGCCGCGACGGACGTTTCCTTTTTTCCGCCGCACGCCGCAAGCAGCAAACTGAGCGCGAGCATCAAGGCGGGCCGGGAGCAACCTGAGGCGGAACGAAAAGCGAGTGTCATGAGGAGGGCTGGAGCGATGCGATGTCGAGCAGGCTGGACGAAGAGATCAAGGGGAGGTTGTGCGGAAACTTCCGAACGGACCGGTGGCCGAAGCGGAATGGCGCCGTCACTCTAAGCGCGGGGCGACCGGGCGCGAGCCTGCGATTTGCGCTTCGCTCGCCGGGCTGGCGGAGAAACTGACCCTGCGGTGGGGGGCTCGCAAATTGCGGGGGCCAATCCCGGGAATTTCGCTCGTCGCGGGGCGGGAAAATTGGGCTGCTGTCATAGCCGAACCTTTTACTTGCTAGCAAAGGTTGCGGAGATTTCCCTCGGAAGCATTTTTGTCCTCATGAAAGTTCTCGTCGCCGACAAGATCTCACCCAAAGGAGTCGCCTTCCTGCGTCAGCAGCCGGGCCTTGAAGTGATTGAGGCCTATGGCTCCACCCCGGAAAAGGTGCTCGAGCTCGTCAAGGATGTGCACGCGATCGCCGTGCGCTCGGAAACGAGGATCACGGCGGAGGTCTTCCAGGCGGCGCCCTTGTTGAAGGTGGTCGGCCGGGCCGGCGTCGGCGTCGATAATGTCGATGTCGAGGCGGCCACCGAACACGGCGTGGTCGTGATGAACACCCCCGCGGGGAACACCATCGCGACCGCCGAGCTCACGTTTACCCATATCCTGTGTGGCGCACGGCCGGTGCCACAGGCGGCGGCTTCGATGAAGGCCGGGCAATGGGATCGCAAGACGCTTTCCGGGATCGAGCTGTTCAAGAAGACCCTCGGCATCGTCGGCCTCGGCCGGATCGGCGGCGAAGTGGCCAAGCGCGCCCAAGCCTTCGGCATGCGCGTCCTCGCCTATGATCCCTATCTCGCGCCCAGCCGCGCGAAGGCGATGCAGGTGGAGGGCGTCTCGCTCGACGATCTCCTGAAGCAGGCGGACTACATCACCGTCCACATGCCGATGACCGAGGACACCAAGTACATGATCGACGAGGCGGCATTCGCGAAGTGCAAGAAGGGTGTCCGCATCTTCAATTGCGCCCGCGGCGGCATCATCAAGGAGACCGCGCTGATTGCGGCACTCAAGTCGGGCCAGGTCGCGGCGGCGGGCCTTGATGTGTTCGAGGAGGAGCCGCTGGCGAAGGACAGCGAGTTTCGCACCCTGCCGAATGTCGTGCTCACGCCCCACCTCGGTGCCTCCACTGCCGAGGCCCAGGAGTCGGTTGGCATCGAAATCGCCGAGCAAATCGCGGACGTGTTGAACGGCGGCGTGATCCGCAATGCGGTCAACGTCCCTTCGATCGACGCCGCGGCGCTGAAAATCCTCGGGCCGTACCTCGATCTTGGCGCCAAGCTGGGCACGCTGGTGCAACAGATCGCGCCGCAGCAGGTCGCCCAGTTGCGCATCACCTATTGGGGCAAGCTGGTCGACCTCGAGGCCAACGCCGTCACCCGCTCGATCGAGCGCGGATTCCTGCGCCGGATCAGCGGCGAGGAAGTCAATTTCGTGAACGCCCCCTTCCTGCTCGAGCGCCTGGGCGTGCGGGCGGAGGTCGTGAAGTCGACCGACGACTCCGGCTACAGCGAGTTGATCCTGGTCGAGGCCATTGCGCCGGATGGCGCGGTGTTTTCCGCCGCCGGCACCTTGATCGGCAAAAGCAACCAGCCGCGCATCGTGGGGATCAACGGCCGCGAGGTCGAAGTCGCCGCCGACGGCAAGGTGCTCGTCCTGGAGAATATCGACCAGCCCGGCATGGTCGGCACCATCGGCACGATTCTCGGCAAGGCGAACGTCAACATCGCCGACATGTCGCTTTCCCGGCTGACGCCCGGCGGGACCGCCTACATGCTGGTCCGGGTCGACACGGAGCCCAGCGCCGCCGCCCGCAAGGAGATCAAGGATCATCCCGCCATCAAGATGGCGAAATTCGTGCAGTTATGAGGCCGGCCTCGGGGAATCGGGCTTGGAGTGGCTAAATGCTGACGCCGCTCCTCATCGCGCTCGCCATCGGTTACCTGCTGGGTTCGCTGCCATTCGGGTATCTCGTCGCGCGCTCGAAGGGCGTGAACATCTTCGAGGTCGGGAGCAAGAATCCCGGCGCGACGAATGTCCGCCGCGTGCTGGGGAGCGGGCCGGGCAACCTGGTTTTTTTCCTCGATGCGTTGAAGGGCGCGATCGCGACGGGGTGGCCGCAGGCTTTGGTGTGGCTCGATGTTCCTGCGTGTAACTGCGGGGCGGATCAGATCCGGGGCATGGCCGTTGCCGGTCTCGTCGGCGCGCTGCTGGGCCACAGCTTTTCCTGCTTCACCAAGTTCCGCGGCGGCAAGGGTGTCGCCACCGCCACCGGCGGCCTGCTCGTGCTGATGCCCGTCGCGGTGCTCATTGGTGCGGTAGTGTGGGCAGCGACGTTTTTTTCGACCCGTTATGTTTCGCTCGCCTCGATTCTCGCTTCGATCGCGATGCCCCTCGCCGCTTTTTTCCTGCACGAGCCGCGGGTGTTGCTCGGCCTCACGATCCTAATCGCCTTGCTCGTGGTGGTGCGTCATCGGTCGAATATCCAGCGGCTGATGGCGGGCACCGAATCCAAATTCGTGAAGAAAACGGAGGCGAAGCCATGAAGCTCGTTCTGGTAGGGCTGCCGCTTGCCGGCAGCCGTCGCGCGATAGGCGTGCGAACATCTTGCCGACAGCGCAGCCGTGCATCGCGACGGCTGCCGACGAGCGCCAGCCCTGCCACATCCACGTCATGAGCTCACCCCGCACTCTCAACATCGGCCTCTGCGGTTTCGGCACGGTCGGGCAGGGCGTCTGGAAACATCTTTCGGCCAAAAAGCCCGAGCTGGAATCGCGCCTCGGGGTGAAGCTCAACCTTGCCCGCGCCGCGGTGCGCGACCGGCGCAAGGCGCGCACCGTGAAAATCCCCGCGGCCAAATTGACCACCGACCCGCTCTCCATCGCGAACGATCCGGCGATCGACATCGTGTGCGAGTTGATGGGCGGCACCACGCTCGCCCGCCAGGTCACGCTGGCCGCGCTCAAGCACGGCAAGGTCGTCATCTCGGCCAACAAGGCGCTCATCTGCGAACATGGCCGCGAAATCATGGGGGCCGCTCAGCAGCACGGCGGCCACTTCTTCTTCGGGGGCTCCGTCGCGGGCGGCATCCCGATCATCAAGGCGCTCCGCGAGGGCCTGGTCGCCAACCGCTTTCCGCGTATCTACGGAATCCTCAATGGCACCTGCAATTACATCCTCACCCAGATGGAGGACCAGGACGCGCCTTATGCCGCGGTCCTCGCCGACGCCAAGCGGCTCGGGTACGCCGAAGCCGACGAGTCGCTCGATGTCGACGGCTGGGACACGGCGCACAAGGCGTCGGTCCTCGCCTGGCTCGCGCACGGCGTATGGGTCAAGACCGACCAGATGATCGTCGAGGGCATTGCGCGGATCACGCCGGCCGATTTCAAGAATGCCAGCACGCTCGGCTTCGGGATCAAGCTGCTGGCCGTCATCACCCGCGACTTCCCAAAAAACGAGCTGTGCGTCCGCGTTCATCCCACGCTGCTTCCCGAGGGCAACGTCATCGCGAACGTCAGCGGCGTGTTCAACGCCATCTCCGTCACGGGCGACGTCGTCGGCACCACCCTTTATAGTGGCCGCGGTGCCGGACAGGACGCCACTGCCAGCGCCGTGATCAGCGACATCGCCGACGCCGCCGCGCTCCTGAAGCACGGCAAGGGTGCGCACCTGATCGGCGAGGCGCCTTCGCCGGCGCGCGCCGGCTGCAAGCTCGCGCCCCCCGAGAGCATCCGCTCGCGGTATTACCTGCGGCTCACCGTCAAGGATCAGCCCGGCGTGCTCGCCCGCGTGGCCTCCGTGATGGCGAAGCAACACGTGAGCATCGCCAGCGTCATCCAGAGCCCCGCGGAGCAGGCCGGCGCGGCCTCGCTGGTCCTCACGACGCACGAGAGCAACGAGCGCGCCATGCGCGGCACCCTCAGGCAGCTCCGATCACTTGGCGCGGTTTTGGACGACCCAGTGCTCCTGCGCATTGGGGATTTTGAACGGTAATGACGCGCGTTTTTCCAAATGTAGGGGCGTCGCTTGTCGACGCCCGCGGAACGGAATCCAACCCGGGCGCCGTCAAGCGGCGCCCCTACTCGAACAAATTCCAATAATGGCTCGCATCGTCCAAAAATATGGCGGCACCTCAGTCGGTGACGTCGACCGCATCAAGAACGTCGCCGCGCGGATCAAGGCGATCCGGGACGCCGGCAACGAGCTGGTGGTCGTCGTCTCCGCCCGCGCGGGCGTCACCAATGAGCTGATCGCCCGCGCGAAGGCCGTGTGCGCGATGCCGAGCGAGCGCGAGATGGACCAACTGCTCTCGATCGGCGAACAGGAGACGATCGCCCTGACCGCGATGGCCCTCCACGGCATCGGCGTCGACGCCGTGAGCTACACCGGCGCGCAGGCCGGCATCTTCACCGACACCGTCCACACCAAGGCGAAGATCAAGACGATCAACGCGGCGCCGGTGGAGAAGGATCTGAAGGCGGGCAAGGTGGTCATCGTCGCCGGATTCCAGGGCATCAACGACGACGGCCAGATCACCACGCTCGGCCGCGGCGGCTCGGATCTCACCGCCATCGCGCTGGCGGCGGCGATTAAAGCCGACAAATGCGAAATCTACACGGACGTCGATGGCGTCTACACCGCCGACCCGCGGGTGGTGAAGGACGCAAAGAAACTGACCGAGATCAGCTACGACGAGATGCTCGAGCTGGCCTCGCTCGGCTCGAAAGTGATGCAATCGCGCTCGGTCGAGTTTGCCGCCAAGTACAATGTCGTTTTCGAAGTCCGCTCCTCCTTTAACCAAAACCCAGGAACCATCGTGAAACAGGAAGTCGCCTACATGGAAAAGATTGTTGTCCGCGGCGTCGCGGTGGACAAGGACCAGGCCAAGGTGGTCGTGAGCAATATCACGGACAAACCCGGCTCGGCCGCGAAGGTCTTCAAGGCGCTCGCGAATGCGCACATCAACGTCGACATGATTGTGCAGAACGTCGGCCGCGCCGGCGTGGCCAACCTCACGTTCACCGTCCCGCAGACTGAAACCGCCAAAGCCGTGCAGGCGCTCGCGCCCGTGTTGAAGGACGTCGGCGGCGAAGTGACGCTGGACGAAAAGATCGCGAAGCTGTCGGTGGTGGGAGTCGGCATGCGGACCCACAGCGGTGTCGCCGCCACGCTCTTCGAGGCCCTCGCGAAGGCCGGCATCAACCTCGAGTTGATCAGCACGTCCGAAATCAAGATTTCGGTCATCATCGCCCGGGACAAGGCGGACGAGGCCGCACGCGTCGCGCACGCGGCGTTTGATTTGGACAAGATATGATTCGGACGCAGTCTAAAAAAGGTGGGGCTGGCTCTCCGAGCCGGCCTGGGTTCCAGTGCGATTCGCCAGTCAAACTCAGGGCGGCTCGGAGAGCCGCCCCCACCGACCAACCGACTTTTTTCACGCCCTCTTACTCTTTATCTTTCTCCCGCGCGAAGCGCGGTTCCGGAGATCACTGACGAAAGAGTAAGAGAAAGAGTAAGATGAAATTCATCTCCACCCGCGGACAGACTCCCGCCCTCGGTTTCTCCGATGCGGTCGCGACCGGCCTGGCGCCGGATGGCGGGCTTTTCCTGCCGGAGACGCTGCCCGATCTGTCCGGTGAGCTCGCTCGCTTCGAGAAGTGCGGCTCGTATGCGGAACTGTGCTTCGAGTTCCTGCGGGTTTTCGCGACCGACATTCCGGTGGAAACGCTGCGCGGCCTGATCGCCCGGAGCTATACGCGTTTCGATCACCTGGACATCGCGCCGTTGAAGCCGCTCGCAAAAAACCTCTACGTGCTCGAGCTCTTCCACGGGCCGACGCTCGCGTTCAAGGATTTCGCGCTCCAGCTCCTCGGCAACCTCTACGCGCACCAATGCCAGGTCCGCGGCCAAACGATCAATGTGCTCGGCGCCACGTCCGGTGACACCGGCGCCGCGGCCATCCACGGGCTGATCGACCGGCCGGGCACCGCCATTTTCATCCTGTACCCCGATGGGCGGGTCTCGCCGCTGCAGGAGCGGCAGATGACGTGCACCGGCGCCGGCAATGTGTTCGCGCTGGCGGTGGAGGGGACGTTCGACGATGCTCAGGCGGCGCTGAAGGAAATCTTCGGCGACCAGGAATTCCGAACCCGTCACCGGTTGTCGGCGGTGAACTCCATCAATCTCGCGCGCATCCTGGCCCAGTGCGTGTACTATCTGTATGCGTGGCTCCGGCTGCCGGCGGCCGGGCGCTCGAACGTCGAGTTCGTGGTGCCGACGGGAAATTTCGGCAACGTGTTCGCCGGTTGGATGCTCCAGAAAATGGGCGTGCCGATTCGCGGTTTCCGCGTTGCCACCAACCAGAACGACATTCTCCACCGGATGTTCACCTCCGGCGAGTACCGCCTGGGTGACGTGCATCCCAGCCTGGCGCCCTCGATGGACATCCAAGTTGCGTCGAACTTTGAGCGGTTCATCTACTTCGCCGTCGGGCGGGATCCAGCGCGGGTGCGGGAGGTGATGGAGACTTTCAAGCGGACGGGGGGCTACCGGTTCGAGAATTTCAACCGGGACACCTTCACTGCCTCGCGGACGACGGACGCCGAGATTTCGGCCGTCATCCAGCGGGTGTACCGGGACCACGGCTACATCGTGGATCCGCACACGGCGTGCGCCTTCAAGGAGCTTAATCCCGACCGGGTAAACGTCGTACTTTCGACGGCGAGCCCCGCAAAATTCCCCGACACGATTCGCGCGGCAATTGGAATCGAGCCGAAGCATCCGAGCCTCGAAGCCCTTAAGTCGAAACCGATCGTGAAGCAGCGGATGAAGTCCGACCCGGCGACGATCCGGGCTTTCATCGATCAGCACGGCGTAGGGTAGGGGTGCGCGTCGTAGCGGCAGGCGTCCCGGTTTGCCATGAGACTGTCGAATGGCCTGCCGAAAGTGGCTGCGGCTTCCAGCCGCAGACTGGGGTTTGGCCAATTCCAGCGTCTTAGGCGGCCGCCTGTTGGACGGCGTGAGCGAGGCTGAACGCGCCGTCCCACTCGGCGAGCAAGTCCGCGCGGGCGGCAAAACCTTGCGCCAGGTCGACGTAACCGACGCAGGCGCGCAGAC
>JBKJRG010000403.1:0-3106 GCA_046594805.1 Opitutaceae bacterium
GCGCACGTTAAGGGCCTCCACGGATTATGGCGTCACGCAGGATCCCACGCAGGGTTCGATCGTCCTGCGCAACGGCGTGGCGGGGGCCAACGGCAACATCACGAGCGCTGGGCTCAACTTGAATGCCTTCAATGGCGTCACCATCCTCGACCACCTCACGGCGACCGGGGGCGATTTCACGGCCACCATCAATCCCGACGGCCAGGTTCCTTTCTTTCTGGGTACGTTCACCCTGGCGAGCGGCAAGACGGTGGCGACCGCCACGTCCGGCGACATCAACATCACCGCGTCCAGCATGGCGCTCAATGGCAGCCTGATCAGCGTCGGCGCCGTCACGGTGACTGCCGCGTACAATGTTTTTGTCGGCCTGGGTTCGCACGTGGAGGCCGGTGGGCTTAACCTGAGCGATGCGCAATTGGGGCGGATCAGCGCCGCCAACGGCCTGACCATCGGCAGCGATGTTCGAGGGTTGAACCTCATCGCCGCCAGCGGACTGACAGCGGCGAACACCGACCAGTTCGGAGCCCTGACGTTGGCCACTCGGGGCACGATCCACTTCCACAACACGTCGGTCGTGGGTAACGCTCTCTCGGCGAGCGCGGACGGGGGCATCGTCTTCATTAGTGGCGCCAATCTGGCCACTTCGACCGCAGGGAACTCGGATCCGGACCTCACCCTGACGGGCAATAATCTCATGTTCAACAGCGGCGTCACCGTCACCGCGGGTGGCACTGGCACTCTGGCGCTGAACGCCACTGATACCTACGTGAGCAACGGAAACCTGACCTTGGAATCCGGGGACCACCTCACGCTCACGCGCGCACTGTCTTCGCCCGGTATCCTTACCTTCAATGCGGACAAGAACAACGACGGCACCGGCACGCTGACAGTTCCCAACGGGATCACCGTTACGACGACGATGCCGCAAGGTCCGCATCCGATCAACATCATCGCCGCTGACGTCGTTTTGGCTGGCACCGGCGCGCTGAACAGCGGCCTGGCCGCAACCAACATCACCGCGACCGCCGGCCGATCCATCGGCCTGGGTGCGACCGCGGTGACCGGAGGGCTGAATCTCGCGGGAATTGAAATGCAGCAGATCACCGCCACCGGCCTCACGCTCACCAGCGCCGGCCACATCACGGTGGATGGAATCACGGAGCCCAACAGCAATAATGTCGCGGGCATCACGACGCTGATCGCCAACGGCGGCGCCTCGACCGTCACGTTCGGCGCCACGGCGTCGACGTTCAACGCACTCACGGTCAATTCGACCACCACGATCGCAAACAACGCGACCCTGACGCTCGACGTGGGCAACCTGGTCTTGAACGCCGGAGCTGCCATCACGCAGACGGGCGCAATCGAGATCGGTACGGGAACGGCCAACTTGTCCGGCACGACGATTACGCTGGCTCATGCCGACAACACGATGGGCGCCATCACGGTGAACACGGGTGCGGGCGATGTCTCCATCCGCGAAGATTCGGCCATCAGCATTGCCGCCATCACCCGCACGAGCGGAAACCTGACGCTGAACGCCGCAGGCGACATCACGCAAACCGGCGCGATCCGGATCGCTACCGGCGCGGCGAACCTGACGGCCGCAAACATAACGCTGACGACCGCCACCAACGTGCTGGGCGCCGTGACCGTCAATGCCGGCACCGGCAACGTCGCGTTGACGGAGAACGACGCGATTGCGGTCGCGGCGATCACCCACACCGGCACATTGAACTTAACGGCGGCCGGGGCGATCACCTCCAGCGGGGCGGTCGTCGTGTCCGGCACCACGACACTGGCGGCCGGCTCGGCGAACGACATCACCCTGGCCAACGCGAATGACTTCAGCACCGTCGTCGTCACCAGCGGCAAGAATGTCACGCTGAACGACACCAACGCCCTCGCGCTCGGCAACGTGACGGCGGCCGGTTCGCTCCTCGCCACGGCGGGCGGCGACCTCACGCTCAACAGTGGCGCGACCATCGCCGCCACCGGCGCGGTGGCCAACCCCCTCGTGCTCGTTGCGGGCGCAAACTTCGTCAATAACTCCGGGGCCGCGGCGCTCAACGCCGGCAGCGGCCGGTGGCTCGTTTATTCAACCTCGCCCGCCGGCTCGACGGAAAACGGCCTGACCGCCGTCGCCGGCTCCACTTTGCCCCGGCTCTATAACAAGACTTTCGCGGGCAACGCGCCGGCGACCATCGCTGCCGGGAACCACCTAATCTACAGCACGCAGCCGACGCTGACCCTGACGGCGGCCGACGCGGCGCGCACTTATGGCTCCGCCAATCCGTCGTTCACCGCGACGACCACCGGTTTCGTCACCGACGACGGCGTGACCGACACGCTTGTCACCGCTGGGCTCTCGGGTGCGGCGTCGCTGAGCAGTCTGGCGACGGCGGCGAGTCCGGTTTCCAGCAGCCCCTTCGCTATCACTGCGGCAGTGGGCTCGCTGGCATCCAGCGCAGGCTACGGCTTCAGCTTTGCAGACGGGAGCCTCACGATTACGCCGGTTACACTGACCTACACGGCGACGCCCGCGACCCGGCTTTATGGCGCGGGCAATCCCACCTTCGGCGGAACGGTGACCGGTTTCGTCAATAACGAAACTCAACTTGGCGCGACGACCGGTACGCTGGCCTTCGGGAGCACGGCGACAGTGGCGAGCAACGTCGGCAACTATGCGATCAATGGTTCCGGTCTCACGGCCAACAACGGCAACTACATCTTCACGCAGGCCGCGGGGAATGCGACCGCGCTGACGATCAACCCAGCGACGCTGACCTACACGGCGACGACCGCGACACGGCTTTACGGCGCGGGCAATCCAACCTTCGGCGGAACGGTGAGCGGCTTCGCCAATAACGAGACTCAACTTGGCGCGACGACCGGTACGCTGGCCTTCGGGAGCGCGGCGACCGTGGCGAGCAACGTCGGTAACTATGCGATCAATGGTTCCGGTCTAAGTGCCAACAACGGCAACTACGTCTTCACGCAGGCCGCAGGGAATGCGACCGCGCTGACGATCAATCCCGCGACGCTGACCTACACGGCGATCCCCGCGAGCCGTTACGTGGGCGTGGCTAATCCCACTTTCAGCGGC
>JBKJRG010000502.1:0-12723 GCA_046594805.1 Opitutaceae bacterium
CGAACGAAAAGGCCTCGGACCCGTGGTGCCAAGTGGTTTTGTCCGAAATATGCGCGATTGGGCGCATCAGCGCGTTGGCGATGGAATCCGGCTCCCGAGGAGCGGCGGTTTCCCAACCGCCGAAAATCAGAGCGATCACCCTGCGACACCTTTTCGGAATCCATTTGGGCGCTTGGGAAAGCGCCCCGCCGGACGAGGACCCTTCGGACGCCTGGGAAACCCACCGCCAACTGGCAGATGCGCCCTGCGCGATTAGCTGCGGCGCCGGGGGACGCGGCGGTCCCAGCGGTCCCGCCCTGCCCCAATGCGACTTTTTCCACTCGCTCCAAGTCGGTGAGCTATTCGAGACCGCTCATTTGACAGGCCGGCGGAAGGCACCAGAGTCATCGTCCGAACTAATGCCCTATACTGAAGACCGCGCCGCCTGGTTTGAGGGCCAGGGGCTTTGGCAACATATCCCGGCGAGCGACTGGCTCGACTGGACCTGGCAACTGAAAAACCGGCTCACCACCGTCGAGCAGCTCGAGCGGTTCATGACGCTGACGGCGGAGGAGAAGGCCGGCTGTGCGTTCGCCAACCAGAAGCTCGCCCTCGCGATTACGCCCTACTTTTTCAACCTGATCGATCGGCACGATCCGGAATGCCCGATCCGCAAGCAGGTCATCCCGCGCGGGAGCGAGATGGTCGTGTCGGAGGGCGAGATGCTCGACTCGCTGGGGGAGGACGAACATTCGCCCGTCTCCGGCCTGGTACATCGTTATCCCGACCGGGTTTTGTTCCTGGTGACGGATCGCTGTGCGGCCTACTGCCGCTATTGCACGCGGAGCCGGCTGGTTTCCAACGCGCAGGACTACAACTTCCACCCGGAATTCGAGCAGGGGCTGCGCTACATCGAGGCGCATCCGGAAATCCGCGACGTGCTTCTCTCCGGCGGCGATCCGCTGCTGCTTTCGGATCGCAAGCTCGAGCACCTGCTCGCGCGGTTGCGCGAGATCAAGCACGTCGAGTTCATCCGGATTGGCTCGCGCATCCCGGTTTTCCTGCCGCAGCGGATCACCCCGGAGCTGGGCGAAATCTTCAAGAAGTATGGCCCGATCTGGATGAGCATCCATGTCAATCACCCGAAGGAGGCGACGGCCGAGCTGCGCGCCGCGTGCGAGCGGCTGTCGTTTGCCGGCGTACCGCTGGGGAACCAAAGCGTGTTGCTCAAAGGCGTGAACGACGACGTCGACGTGATGAAGGCGCTGGTCCACCGGCTCCTCCGGATGCGCGTCCGCCCGTATTACCTGTACCAGATGGACCTGATCACGGGCGGGGCGCACTTCAAGGTCGATGTGCGAAAAGGGATTGAGATCATCCGCGCCTTGCGCGGCCACACCACGGGCTACGCCGTGCCGCAGTATGTCATCGATGCGCCTGGCGGCGGCGGGAAGGTGCCGATCAATCCGGACTACGTCGAAAAAGTGACGGACGACGAAATTGTTTTCAGGAATTACGAAGGCCAGCGGTTCACCTACCCTTTGACGGCCAGTCCGCGCAGAGTCCGCGTGGAAGGCGAGGCCGTGCCGAGCGCGTTCGATTCGATCGTGGTGCACTAGCGCGTGGCTGCGGCATCCTGCCGCAGATTCCGGACTGCGGCAGGATGCCGCAGCCACTGCTGCTACGGCAGCTCGTAGATCTCCAGCAGACCCACGCCCTGGGTGTTGTTCTTCCCGCGCACTTCCACGGTGTAGGCGCCCGGGGCCACGGTCAGAATCATCGCCGCGTCCTCACTGGTCGCTTCCAGCGCAAAGGCGCCCACGGCTTGCCGGGCTTTTTCGATCGCGGCCGCATCCGCGCTCGCGCCCCAGCGGTCATTCGTCGCGATGATCGTCTGCCCGGAATAGACGTTCATCACGGGGTCGGCGAGGACGTTGCTG
The DNA here is from genome assembly GCA_046594805.1 of Opitutaceae bacterium. GTDB lineage: Bacteria > Verrucomicrobiota > Verrucomicrobiia > Opitutales > Opitutaceae > ER46. The sequence continues at coordinate 1,920 of JBKJRG010000502.1, forward strand.
AGGCCGAACGCGCTCAACGTCGGGCCGACCGCGCGGATGAGCATGCGCTTGTAGGCAGTGCCCTGGACCACAAATCCGCCAATGAGGACGCCGACGCCCGTGCGCACCTGGCCGCGCGTGGAGAGATTGAGGGTGCGTCCGCTGGCATCGAGCTCGTAGAGCTCGACCAGCCCGACGCCCTCGGTTCGGGAGGGGCTCGTGACTTGAAGGGTGTAGGCCGCGCTCGTCAGCGTCGATGCGAGGGCCGAGTCATTGAGACCGGGCGTCAAGGCGAAGGCACCGACGGAGCTGGAGTAGGTGGGCAACTGGGTGGCGTCCACGCCCGTCGTCCAGCCATTGTTGCGGTAAATTTCCAGGCTGGAGTTGTTGAACACGCTCAACTGCGGATCGGGCACGAGGCCGGTGGCGCCGAAGATGGCCAGGCCGGGCCCGACCGCGCGGGAGAGAAAACGTTTCGACGCCGTGTCAGCGACGACCACGCCCGCGATGAGGGCGGTCTCGCCCGAGCCGACGATGCCGCGACTCGAGAGATTGATCAGACGCGATGGCGGCGAGAGCGGTGAGGCGTTTGGCCCCGCGGCAGCGGAGCTCCAGGGGTTGCCGGGGAAGACGCCCTGAAGTTCGGCGCGGTAGCTGCGCGCGTGGACGTTGGCCGAGGCCGGGACGTCGACGGCGACCGTGCTCAAGAGTGCGTTCGCGGCGACCTGCCCGCCGAGCGCGCGCGGATCGGAGCCATCGATGGTGTAGGCAAACGGGACGCCGGCCGCCGGGGTGATGCGCTGGGTTGTTCCGCTCGCGACGACTTGCGGAGGCAAAACAAACTGCTGGTCGATCCATTCCGCGCGCCGGATGAGCCACGACTTCATATGGCCAATCTCACCGGCGTAGTCGCCGAACCGGCTCGCGTTATCGGGCCACTTCGCCGCGTCGCGGTCCGCGGCGGCGGAGCCGACGACCGCGGCCTGTGCATCAATCTGCGCGGCCACGCTGGCATTCGACAACTCGCCCTGCCGCAGCGCCTGCCAGCGATCCACCCAGGCCTGCATGAATTCCGGATCGCGGGTGATCACCTCCCACCAACCGGAGCTCCAGACATCGCGTGCGTAGATCGGGTCGCCGAGCCAGCCTTCCGGCAGCGCGTTTCGCGAGTCGGCCGAGCCGAAGGCCCGGTCGAAATCCCAGACGGGTCCCGCGACCAGCTTGCGGTTCTTGTCCTTGGTGAAGTACGCGCTGCGCTGAAAGGCGTCGAGGTTTCCGGCGAACGTATTCAGGATGTGGTGATCCACCCACGACGGGCGGTCGAGGTAGTCGAGGTAGGTGCGGGTGGACCAACCCCGCGCACGGTCGGCGTGGAGGGCGTCCTCCATCTGCTGGACGTAATTGCGGATGTAGTCGCGCTGGGCGGGGGCGAGATCGGCGGCCTTGGGCTGGGCCACCACCACCAACGTTCCTGGAGAAGTGGGCACGCCGTGGGCCGTACTGAAACCGAATTCATCCGCGTCCTTGAGATCGATTTTGAGCAGATAACCACCGGTCAAGGCCGTGCCGCTGGTGTCGGACGGCGAGAGGGAGGCGAGGTCGACCCGGCCGTTGCCGATCTCGATGCGATCGGTGAGGATGTAGATGCCGGCGTAGGACTGCGTGCCGAGGTCGCCGCCGGTGGGGTTGAAAAACAACTCGACCAGTTGGGTGCGCGCCGCCCAACGGCCGATCCGGTTGCTCAGCGCATAGGCGTACGCATTATGAACGAAGGTGCGGTCGTAATTCCAGGGCGCCACCAGCGCCCATTTTTCGTAGGCCGCGGAACCGAACAAGGACTGCTCGCGCTTCGCGCCGAATTCGTCGGTGAACTTCAGGGTGAATCCTTTCTTCGGAAAGTCCGCCGAGGACGATCCGCGGACGGTCGCGGCCAGCGGGCTGGCCACGTCCGGCAAGGTCGTCAGCACGGCAGCACCACTGGCCCGGGGAGCGTACGCGTAAAGCCACGACGCGTGGTCGATTTCGTCCTTCACCAGCGGACCGGCCCCGTAGTCATCCAGCACGAGGACCGGCAACGGGGAGGTGAAGGTCGAGGCACCGGCCCCGAGCTTGAGGAAATGTGCGCTCGACACCCGCCCGCGCAATGTGCCGTCGTTGGAAAACACCGCCGCCCGCACGACCCGCGATGAATCGATCGTGATGGGACCGGCGTACTCCGGGGAAGCCGCCGTCGGGTCCGGGCCGGCCGCACCGTTGGATGAGGGTGTCACCAGGACATAGCGGATGCGTTGCCCAGCCGCGGCGCCGGACAAGGTCAGCGAGAACGAGGAGGAGAAGGGACCCGCGCTGCGGGAAAAACCCACGGTCTCGGCGACCAGCGCGGATAACGCGGCACCGTTGGCCGCGCCGGGCGTAGGGATGGCGAAAAACCCTTTCTGCCCGGCGCTGCCGGCTGCCTGGGAAAGCCCGTAGGAAACGTTGGGGTTTTGCGCGGGGAAGGCAGGCGCGTACTCTGAAGCGACTGTGACGCCGTCGGGCTTGAGCAGCCCGAGGTATTCACCGTCGGCGCTCAGGCTGAAATTCGTGTGCAGCGGCTTGGTCGGATCGCGCCGGTTGCTGCCCGAGGCGAAGACGACGAGGTAGCCCCCGGGGGCGAGAGAGACGGCGGGGAACTGCCACTTCGTTTTGTCCGTGGCGGAATCGGTGAGGTACCAGCCATTCAGGTTCACCGCGACGGCGTCTGGATTATGAATCTCGAGCCAGTCGGAAAACTCCCCGGTCTCGTCCGTGAGTCCGGAACGGTTCGAGGCCATGAACTCATTGATGACCGGGTCGGCACGCAGCGGGCCGAGGATCGCGCACGCCCATCCGCAGAGTAAGCCAAGCAACCGGACAGGACTTGGGGGGGAAGCCACCATCACTCGATGGCCTAGCACACGGGGGAGGCGCGCCCGCGTCAAATGCCGCGTTTGTCGAAATGGACCGAGGGACGACGGCGTTGGGAAGAGACCGTCTCAGGGACGCCTGCCACTATGCGAGGGATGAAGCCTTACTACGGCACCTCGTAGATTTCGAGCAGGGCCACGCCTTCCGCGCCGCCCTTGCCTTTCACTTCCACGGTGTACGCTCCCGGCGGAAGCGTGACGAGCAGCGCGGCGTCCTCGGAACCCGGTGGCAACGCAAAGGCGCCTGCGCGCCCGCTGGCGGCGGTGACCGCGGCTGCCTCTTCGCCGGCCGACCACTGATCGTTCGTGGCGATCGCGGTGGCGCCAGAATAGAGCGTCAGCACCGGGTCGACCAATGCAGTGGTCAGCCCGAAAGCCCGCAGCGCCGGCCCGACCGCCCGGATGAGCATGCGCTTGTGGGCGCCGCCCTGGACCACGAAGCCGCCAATCAACACCTCGCCGCCGGAGCGGACCTGAGCGCGGGCCGACAGGTTGACCGTGCGGCCCGTGGCATCGAGCTCGTAGAGCTCCACCAGGCCGATGCCATCGCGTCCGGAGGGAGTGGTGATCTGGACGGTGTAGGTGCCGCGAATCAACTGGCTGGCCGCCGCCGAATCCCGGCTGCCGCTGGCAAGGGGGAAGGCGCCGACGGACTTGGCGAGATTCGGCAGCGCGCTGGCGCCCGCGCCCGATTCCCAGCCGTTGTTGCGCAGAATCTCGACGCCCGCGGGATTGAAAATGCTCAACTGCGGATCCAGGACGACGCCGGACGCGCCAAACGACGCCAGGGTGGGCCCGACCGCGCGCGCGAGGTAGCCCTTGCCCGCGGTGTCCGCGATTACCACGCCGGCGATGAGCGCGTTCGCGCCCGTGCCCACCACGCCCCGCGCCGAAATGTTCACCAGCCGGGATTTCGGCGCCAGCGGGCTCGAGCCGGTGCCGCCAACCGCAGAGCTCCACGGGCTGCCGGGGAACACGTCCTTCCAGTCCGCGCGATAACTCCGCGCGTGAATATTCGCCGTGGCCGCGACCACGACCGGAGCCGCGGACATCCGCGCGTTGGGCGCGATCTCGCCGCCGAGCGAACGCGGATCGGAGCCGTCCAGCGTGTAGGCAATCTGCGCGCCGGCGGGCGCCTGGAAGGTGAGGGTCCCGTTGTTGGTGGTGACGGTCGGGGCGGCCAGGAATTGGCCGTCGATCCAGGACGCACGATTGGACAGCCAGTCGCGCAGGCGGGCAATTTCGCCGGCGAAGCCGTTGCCCGTCGGGCTGACATTGTCGGGCCAGCGGGCCGCATCGCGCGCCGCCGCCGCCGCACCGACCTCGGCCGCGAGCGAATCCACCCGGGCGGACAGCACCGGAGTCGAAAGCTCACTTTGCCGCAGCGACTGCCACCGGTCGATCCACGCCTGCATGAATTCCGGATCGCGCGCGAGGATGCCGTACCAACCGTAAGTCCAGACGTCGACCGGCCCGCCATTCCACGTATCCCAATTCCGCGTGCGCGGATCGTAGGAGCCCAGCGCGCGATCGAAATCCCACACCGGACCGGCCACGATTTTTGCGCCCTTGTCCTTGTAGAAATAATCGCTGTGGGCCAGCCCGTCGATGTTGGCGCTGAACACCTCGAGCAGGTGGTGATCGACCCACGAAGGGAGATCGAGGTAATTGCCGTAGGAGCGATCGCCCCAGGCCGAGTCGCGGCCGGCGAAGAGCGCGTTCTCCATCTCCTGCACGTAGCCGCGGATGTAGTCGCGCTGGACCTGCGGCAGTTTGTCCGCCCGCGGCGTGCTGACGACCACTTCCGTGCTGTCGTAATTGGGGATGCCGTGAGCCGTGCCAAAGCTCCAGTGGTCCGGATCCCCGGTGTCGATTTTCAGGACATAACCACCCGTGATGTCGGGCGCGGTCGTGTCCTTCGGCGACAGCGAGGCGATGTGCAGGCGGTTTTCCCCGACTTTGATCCGTTCGGTCAGAACCGCCACGCCCGCGTAATCCGAGGAATCCAGGGTGCCGTCGCCGTCGAAAAACATTTCCACGAAACGGGTCTTCGGGGCCCAGCGGCCCAGGCGATTGCTCAACCCGTACATGAAGGCGTTGCGCACGTAGGACCGGTCGTAGTTCCAAGGCGCGACCAAGGCCCATTCGTCGGACTTGCCCATGCCCAGCAGGGCGTACGGGTTGTTGTCCTCCGCACTGTCGAGGAAATCCACGTTGTACCCTTTTTTCGGGAAGCCCGCCGAGCTGTTGCCCCGAATGCGCAAGGTCGCCTTGGAAGAAACCAGGGTGGCGCCGGTCAGGCTTCCGGCCGTGGTCGGCGGAGCAAACAGATGGGTCCAGCTCGGGATGGGCGCGCCGTTGTCGTCCAGTTCGCCAAAGCCATGCGTGCCCATGACCACCACGGGAAGCGTGCTGGTAAACGTGTCCGCGCGTAACGGGCCGCTGGTGGTGACATTGAAGTACTGGACCATCGAGACCGGGCCATGCTGCAGTCCGTCCGCCGAGAATATCGCCGCCCGAATCACGCTGGGCTGGGTAATCGCCAACGGACCGGTTGCCTGGGGCGAAGCGGCCGTGGGATCGGGCACGACCAGGAAGCCTTTGCTGGAGGGGGGGACTGCAACATAACGAACGACCTCGCCCGCGGCTGCACCCGAGAGCGTGAGGGCGAAGCTACCGGCGAAAGGACCGGCGGGTCGCGAGTACCGCATGCTACCCGCCACGATGCTGGAGGGGTTGTTGGGCGCGCCCGGGCTCGGTTTCGACATCGGGCCAACCCGCCGAATCCCATCCGTCGAGGGCAGTATCCCGTAGGATGTGTCGTCCGCCTGGGCTGGGAAGGCCGGGGCGTATTCGGACACCACGGTCAGACCGTCCGCTGCAATCAAGCCGAGATACTCCCCGTTGGCGCTCAGGGCAAAACTGGTGTGCAAGGGCCGGCTCGGATCCCGGTGATCTTTGTCCGAGGCAAAAACGACCAGATAGGCTCCGGGCACCAAAGTGACGTCCGGAAACTGCCATTTCGTCTTCACGCTGGCGTTATCGGTGAGATACCAGCCGCGCAGGTTGACCGAGATGCTGTCGGGATTGTGGATTTCCAACCAGTCGGAATACCCGCCTTCATCGTCCGCCAGCGCCGTCTTGTTCGCGGCCATGAACTCATTAATCAACGGCGTGGCAAACGCTTGAGACGACAGGACGATGCCGCACGCGAGGGCGAGAAGGCGAAAAAGCGACATGCGGCGGGCGTTTTGAGACATGGGTCTGAAGCTCCAAAGACGCCAGCCTGGGGGACTTGGTTTGTTTCGCCCCCAAAATTGACGACGAGTGCGCGGGAATACTACTGATTCGGCCTGATTTCGCGCACTTACGGCCCATTTTCGGGTATAATGTAAGCGAGGGCGGCACGTGCCAACGGATTGGCACGGCTCTTTTGTTTTCCCTTGCTGCGCCGCCTGTCGGAGTGACTGTGACCCTGCCCTAAACCCCATGTTGTTGCGTTCGGTTTCCCTCTTCCTCCTGGCGACCGTGACTGCCTTTGCGCAGTCGCCGTTTTTCGGCGGAGTGTGGGCGGGTAATGTTTCCCCGACGAGTGCGACGGTCTCCGTCCGACTTAACGCCGCCGGGGTGCGGGTGCGCGTTTTGATCAGTCAGAACGCCAACCTGAGTGCGCCGATTTTTTCTTCCGCTGCCAACACCGCGGCCGGTTCGGGCAACACGGTGAAGCTCACCGTGCAGAGCCTGAAGCCGGACACGGATTATTATTATGGGGTGGAGGTGGCGAATGTCGTGCGGTCCGAGGAGGTCTCGCGCGGCCGGCTGCGGACGTTTCCCCTTGGGCGCGGGTCCTTCAAAATCGCGTTCGGCTCCTGCGGCGATTACCGGCATACGGACCAGAGCGCCTACGACGCGATTCTGCGCGAGCGACCGCTGCTTTTCATCCACACCGGCGATTTCCACTACAACGACACGAACACGACCAACGCCGAAGATTACCGCGGGAATTACGACAGCGTGCTCGGTCACCGCAACCAAGGTGCGCTTTATCGCGGGGTGCCAATCGCGTACATGTGGGATGACCATGATTATTGCGGCGACAACACCGACACCACGGCCATCGGCCGTGACACGGCGCGGGCCATGTACCGCGAGCGGGTGCCGCACTATCCCATCGGCGCCACCGGTGGTGCGCTGGGGCAGGCCTTCACGATTGGCCGGGTACGGGTGATCATGACAGACCTGCGGAGCGCGGCGCAGGCGGCATCGCTGAGAGAATCCGCGACCAAGACCCGGATGGGAGCAGCGCAGAAGGCCTGGTTCAAGCAGGAGCTGATCCTGGCCCGCGATAGCGGCGCGCCGATGATTCTTTGGGTTTGTCCCGATCCTTGGATTGGGCCGGCTGGGCTGGATCAGGATACGTGGGGCGGACACGCCACGGAGCGCACGGAGATCGCGAATTTCATCCGTGACAATCGGATCGCAAATGTGGTGCTGCTGGCCGGCGACATGCATGGGCTCGCCTACGATGACGGGGTGAACTCCGATTACGCCACGGGCGGCGGTGCGCCGCTCACCGTGTTGCATGCCGCGGCGCTGACTTCCGAAGGTTCGAGCAAGGGCGGCCCCTACATTGGCGGACCGCTTCCCGGGAGCCAGCAATACGGGATCCTCGAAGTTTACGACAACGGCGGTCCCAGCGTGGCGTGCCGTTTCCTGGGGATGAAGGCGAACGCCGGCGTCAAGTTGGGCTATATCTTCAGCAGTTCGCCGGTGGGTGCAGGCGAAAACGCCCTCGTCAACATTTCCACCCTGGCGCGCATTGCGCCGGGGGCGGATGGGCTGATCAGCGGCTTTGTGATTTCCGGCACGAAGGAGCGCGGTGTCCTGGTCCGGGCGATCGGCCCCACGCTTTCCGCCTTCGGCGTGACGGATGCCCTGGCGCGGCCCGTTTTGGCGGTATTTCAAGGGGATCGACTGATCGCGACAAACTCCGGGTGGAACACCGGTTCCGAAGCGTTGACGCGGCTGACCGCTGCGTTTGATCGGGTTGGTGCGTTCCGGCTTTTGGATGAAACCAGTCACGATTCCGCGGTGATTTTGTCCGTGAACCCCGGCCCCTATACGGTCCAGGTCAAGAGTGCCGACGGTTCACCGGGGTCGGTGCTGCTGGAAGTCTACGATTTGCCGTAGTGCCCGGCTGGGTCCGGAGCGCCCGCGGAGGATGGCCGTGCGGCGCTGTTTGCCCAGCACGAGGCGAAAGTGCGGGAGAAGCTGACGCTGCTGGCCGGCGTGCGGCCGGATGGATTCTTCGCGCGCGCCGAGGATCCGCTGCCGGGCGACAAGCGGTCTCGGGGCTGGCATCAGCGGAAGCTGGCAGAGCGAACAGGTCGGAAACCTGCTCAACGAATATCATCTGCCGCCGCAGCTCACGCTGAATGTCTTCAGGATCGCTTTTGCGGCCCATCGGGCGGAGATCTAGAGAAGTCGTTCGTGTGCCCCGCGACGGTATGCCGGCAAGCGGCAGCTACCACTTGCAGAAAATTGAGATGCGCCTCCACCGGTGATCCCGAAACCTGCCGCTTGCCGAGCGCGCTCGTCTGGGTTTTTGTGCGGCGTCCATGATTTCGCTGCACGAAGGCAAGGGTTCGAAAGTGAAGAAGCCGCCGGAGCGCGTCTTCGCGCTCCGGCTTAACCTGGTGGGCTGCCAGCCAAAGATTTGGCGGCGGCTGGCGGTGCGCGAATCGATGTGGCTCTCGCGCCTCCACGACAGCGCGCAAATCCTCTTCGACTGGTTCGATTACCAAACGCACACCTTCCAGTTCGACGATCTTCGGTTTGGCAACCCGGTGAAGCGCGAGGACCTGGTGGTGGAGGACGATCGCGACGTGACGCTGGCGGATCTCGATCTGGAGCACCGGGAACGATTCAACTACGGCTACCATTTTGGGGAGCCCTGGCAGGTCGAGGTCCGGGTGGAGAAGACCGGGGTGATTGAAAAGGGGACCTTTTATCCGGTCTGCACCGCGGGCGAGCGCGCCGGTCCGCCGGAGGATTGCGGCGGGATTGAGGCATTCCACGACATGCTGTCGTGCATTAAGGAGCCCAATACGGACTTGGGCCGCGAATGGCTGGAGTGGCTTGGACCCGATTATGATCCGGAAGCCTGTGATCTGGTGAAGATCAACAAATCGCTCAAGAAACTCGGGAAGTAAGCCGGCGACGCGCCAGCTCAGCGAGCCGGCCTACAACGAGCGAACGTGGTTGCGGTTATCTGAACTGCCAGGAGAGCGACAGGTTCAGCGTCGCGTATGTGGCGTTCTTGATCCGCGGAATACCGACCAGGTCGAGTGCGAGGGTGCGCGTGATCGGGATCGAGACCACCGCGGCGCCGAGCGGCACGATGCCGCCCTCGTTGAAATAATAGTGGTGCGTCACACCGCCGATGCCGCCGACGCGGATGGGTCCGGCGCGCGTTTTGAACAGGGGCCACTGGTAACCGCCATAGCCGTAGCCGGCCCATCGGCCGATACTGTTGCGAAATACGCCCGCCCCGAGCAGCCAGTTGCCCTGCCGCCGGATCAGCCCAATGCCCGGGGTCGTGTTGTACAGATAGTCCTGCGTGGTGTGCTCGTGAAAGCTGTACGCCTGCACGTTGAGGTGCCAGGTCGGTGCGGCTGCGTGTGCGGTCGTCAGGGAGAGCCCAGCGCCAAGACACCAAAGGACGAGCACGAGCCGCATGGGCCCACGGTCAGCTGCTCGCGCACGAGGTTCCGTGTCGGTGATTTCGGAGCGGCGGCTTCCAGCCGGCAGGGAAGGATCAGGCCTTCCCACCAGGCCGGCAGGATGGCGGCGCTACTTCGTTTTCGGCGGCGGCGTTGGCGCGGCCGGGAAAAACGGCGCCACCCAATCCACGAACGGGGTCAGGAACGCCGGCTCCGTCCGCGTGGCGGTCCAATGCATCAAAAGAATCACCACCACGATGAGGCAAATCAGGGCGACGAGCGCGGGACTGACGCTTTTCAGGAAGCGATAACAGCTCAGCGTCAGCATCAGGACGAAGAACGCGCAAACGATCGTGATAAAGTGATGCTCATCAAAGAGCACCTTGATCTGCTTCCACAGCGGATCGGCGGCCTTCTGCAGCGGATTGAGGTCAACGTTCATTGTGCTGTGAGACCATGAACCCCGCGAACGGTTCAGGTCAAAAGGGAAGTAACTTCCGGACTATGCGGCCAATACGAGGGCCTCAAATTGCACGGTCGGAAACCACGCGGCATTCGCTCGGATGGGCTGGGGATGGGGCGCCCTCGCCCCGCCCGAAACTCCGGCGGCGGCGCCGCGGCCCACTCTGATCACTTGGCCGCCGGGCCCGGCAGTGTCCCGGCCATCACCACCACCATTTTGTCCGGGTTCACGTGCTTTTTGATGGCGCTGTTCACCTGTTCCAGCGTCAACGCCTGCAGCCGGCGCGGGAATTCGTCCACCCATTCCGGACCGTATCCGCGTTGCAGCGCATTGAGCAGGGTGCTGGCCAGCCCGCCGGTGGTCGACAATGCCACCTTGTACGAGCCGGTCAGCGTCACCTTGAAGGTCGCCAGCTCTTCCGCGGACAGCCCTTCCTGGTGAAAACGACGCAACTCCCGCAGGACCGACGTCTGCCCTTTTTCCAACAGGTCGGGCGCGAAGGTCCCCTCGATCGCCCAGGCGCCGTCGTTGTAGGTGTCGGCAGAGAGCTTGGCGCCAATCCCGTAGGTCAGGCCTTCGCGGTTGCGGATGATGTCGAGCAACCGGGCGGAGAAAAACCCGCTGCCCAGCACCGACGTTGCCATGTTGAGCGCCTGGTATTCCGGGTCCGCATAGCGGAGACCCGAAGGCTGGCC
>JBKJRG010000548.1:0-4047 GCA_046594805.1 Opitutaceae bacterium
CTGCGCTGTGTTTGCGGGAGACTGCGCAGAAATTGCGCTGTTTGGCGCAGCCCAACGCGGAAAGGCGGAAACGCGGAGGAAAGGCATGAACCGGTGCCGCACCCCAGCCCGCCGGGCTCCAACCCGGATTTTACAGGGCGGCCGGCACCACTGCGTCGAGCTCGATTTCAAACAGCAGATCGTCCCGACAGATGCAGTGCCGCGGCCAAGTCGCCCTTAGCCCGAAGTATCCAGTTGAACTTGCGGGATCCGGGTAGCAGCCGAGGTCACGAGGCTGTCGTGCGCGAGTCACCGCGCTACCGCCTCGTGACCTCGGCTGCTACCACGAACCTGGGAAACAGCTTCGTGTTCGTAGTCCCGCCTTTCACGGCAGCTCACATTTTCCGCCGGCACAGGCGATCACGTCCTTCAGCGCCGTCTCATCCGTCGTTTCCCCGAGCGCCGTGTAGTCGACCGGCGCATATTTGAGCCGGTTCCAGCGCGCCGCATCATCGTCCGTCGTCACCGCCTCGCGCGGCGCCTGCGCGTAGCGCTTGTCCCCGTCGTAGCCCAGCAGGGCCACGCCGGTGAAGCTGGTCCGATTCTGCCAGATGTAGTCGCCCACGGCATTCCATTCCTCCGGCTTCACGGTGCAGGTGTTCGAGACGTTGTGATGCAACCCAGGCGAGCGGGTGGTTTCCGCCTCGCCGGCCAGGACCCAGTGGCGTTGCACGAGCTGGACGAAACGCAGGAACTCCACCGCCCCGATTTCGTCCCGCAGGATGGCATGGGCCGGCGCCTCGACCGGGAAGATGATCACGTCGTCCGTGTCCGGCCGATAGACCGACACCTCCGTCACGTGCGCATTTGTCGCGCGGAAATGCCGGTACACCGCATCGCGCCGACTCGCCTGCACGCGTCGGAAATAATGCCGTGCATGATGGGGATGAATGCCCGACGCCGCGCCGAGCAGCAGCGAGGCGGTTCCCTCCGGCTTGACGCACGTCACGCGCGCCGCGGGCCGAATCCCCAGCAATTCCGCGACGAGCTGGTTGGTGGCGCGGCACAACCGCGCGCCGCGCTCCAGGGTCGCCGGGTCGAAGAGAATCTCCGGGTTGTCCATGAACCCGCAGATCGAGACCCCGAGCAACGCGTCGCGCTCGTTCAGGTAACGCGTCACCGGACCGAGATAGGGCATGTCGGTGTAGGCGGCCTGCAGCGTGCCGATGACGGCGGCGTGCAGGCAGGCGAGGAGGAAGTCGTCGGCGCTCTTCAACGCCGCGCCGTTAATCGTGCTGAGATTGCACATCTGCCAGCCGGAGAGGCGCGCGTCCGGCGGGAGCTCGCCCGCGTAGCCGAGCCCGCGCAGCCGGCCGATTTCCGTCTCGTCGAGCGCTTCGGAAAGGACGGGGTGCAGCCCGATCTCACAGCACGGATTGCAGCCATGGTCGGGATGATCGGAAAAATAGAAACCGGGCTCGCCGAATTCCTTCTGCGCCTGAAAAAGCCGCCGAAAGAGTGCGTCGTCCGACGAGCGGTGGGGCAGCACGGCGGAGTTGTTGGAGGCGGAGCGTTGCGGGTTTTTCTCGAACCAATTGCCGGTCTTCGCCGTCATCATCTCCTCATCATCGGGCGAAAACAGGGCAATGGTGGCGGAGCGCCGGATGCCGCCGCTCAACACGGAACGCGCCAGGAACATGCAAAGGTCGTAGACCTCGATCGGCCGCAGCCGCCGGCCGCAGGCGCCGCGCAGCAGCGACTCGACCTCGAGCAACGCCTGCTTCAGCGGCAGATGGCCCGGGGCCTTGCCGCCGGAGGTCGCGAGGGGGCGGCCGCGCGGGCGCACCTCGGAGAAATTGAACTCGGCGTGGAAGCCGTCGACGTAACTGCGCAGCAATATGTCCAGCGCGTCGGCCCAGCCTTCAATCGTATCTGCCACCGTGTGATGCACCAGGGCCAGTTCGATTTCTTCCCCGCGCGCCGCGAGCGCGGGCAGCCGGTCGACATGGTGCCGCTGCACGGAAAACCCGCACCCGGTGCCGGCCAGCAGGAGGAAAAAATACTCCCGGAAAAACTCCGGCCGGTCGGCCGCGCTGAAAGCGCAGTTGAACAGCCGCGCGTGGTTGCGGAGAATCGCCGGGCCGCCGAACTGCAGCGAACGCATCGAGGGCAGCACCCGTTTCTGCGTCACGGCCGCAAAAGCCCGCTGGATTAGCTCGGCGAGTGTGGCCCCCACGATCCATTCGCCGAGCCAGCAACGATCCGCCGGGTCGAGCGGAGTGGCGACCGGGTCGCCGGTCACGCGCCGGTCGAGCCGGTCGCGAAAAAAATCGCAATGCATGGCTTCCACCCGTTGCACGGCCTCGGGAAACGACTCGCGCCGCCCGAGGTCGGCGCGATGTCGCGCGTATTTCGCGCAGGCGATGTAATCCGCCAGCCCGTTCTCCGGGTAGGATTGCAGCCGCTGCGCCGCCTGCCGCTCGCGGTAGACAATGTAGCTGCGGGCCACGGCCCACTCACCCTCGGCGGCGATGGCCTTTTCCACCGTGTCCTGGATTTGCTCGATGGTCGGATTCCGGGCCTGCCGGTAGATCAGCTCGAGCGTGCGGGCCGCCCGGCCGGTGATGGCCATCGCCTTCAGAAACGTCTCGACGTCGATGCCGTAGTGCGCCGCGGCGTCGTTACGATGGGGATTGGGCGCGCCTTGGTGCTGCACATCGTGGAACGCGACGGCGACGGCGCGCGTGATTTTCGACGCGTCCCAGGGCACGGTCGAGCCGTCGCGCTTGACGACGAGCCGGTTCGGGGTGGCGGAGATTTCGGAGGCGCGATGACGCGCGGTGAATCGGGCGAGCAGCGAGGTGGCGGCGGACATGGTTGGGAAGACGGTGAGATTCGCTCAATGCGGCGCGACCGTCATTGACGCGAATCAAGTGAAACGAAATTCGACCTCCGCGCCGCGCTCCAATCTGGAAACGCGCGCGTGTACACGCCATCGCATTTGCTGCGCATTCCTTGGCCTGACGGTCCTTCAGGATGTCGTTATTCGACGCGAAATCCCGATTCAGGCTCGAAGGTCACCACGTGCAGGTGCCGCGGCTTCGCCTGCACCCGGCCTGACCACCGCTGAGTTGTGCCTTTTTGCCCGGTCAAAATTTCCACCTGGATTTCGTGATCTCCGGTGGTCAGCGGGTGACGCCATTCGTCGAGCGCGGGGCCATCATGCGAGATTCCCTTGGCCCGATAGGTGCGCTCCGCCGTGACGCCATCGACGGTCAGGCGCACGGTCACCGCTGCGCGCTGCGGTTTGTCCGTTGAGCGGCCGCGCATGTGAATCGGTTTCGCCGCATCGGCGGCGGGATCCAGGGCGCCGCTTTCCGCGCGCTCCCCCAGTGCCTTGAAGGAAAATACAAACTCGGGTCCGGATGGCGCGGGATTGCTGACGGGCAGATGACTTGGGGCAATCGTCGCCGCCGCAATCGCCAGCGCGAGAATTCCGCTGGCGAGTGCGACCGTGAAAGGGCTCCGTCGCCCCGGTGCAGGCGCGCCCGTCTTCCCGCCGTGGCGGAACGCGTCAGCCTCCCGCTGCAGCGCCGCCGGGCGCGCGGAATCGAAATCGACCACCCGCCAGGCGACCGAGCCCCCCGCCCGTTCGGGGCGAAAAACCGGCTTCCGTTCGCCGGCAAGTCGGGCGGACACCCATCGATTCCCGTCCCGCGCGGCCGCCTCGGCGCGCGCGTCGCGCACGATGAGCACCCCGCCCACGCCACGGTTCAGCAATTGCTCGATAAAATTCGACCGTACCCAGGACGCGGTCGGCACGACGTGAACCTGGTAATGCGGGAGCCTTTCGCGCCACCGGGTCGCCGCGAAAAGCGCGAGGCCGCTGTCGATGTCCCCGGCGACGAACGCGACCCAGGAGGACGCGCCGCCGCTGCGCGCGGCGGCGATCTCCGCCGCGATGCGTGCTTCCTCCCGTCGCGTGTCGAACCACGGTAGTGAAATTGCCCCTGAGTCGCAGGACCCCGCACACACCCCGCAACCGACGCACTTCGCCGGATCGACGAG
>JBKJRG010000553.1:0-4332 GCA_046594805.1 Opitutaceae bacterium
GCCGAGATTAGATCGAGCACAAATCTATGTTCGCCGTGTTTGATTTCATAACGGCCCGAACCGTAGGGCGAGAAACAGTAGGGATTGTCGAAGCGCGCGGAGTCGCCGGGGCGGCTCAGCCCGGGCGTCGATCCGCAGCGGGCCGTCTCACGCATTACGGGACGAGACAAACCTCCGGCTCACTCGCGGTCAACCGGCGAGTTGAAAATGCACTCGGGCGCGTCGTCCTGTGCGCTGCACGCAGACACGTCGGGCGGACGGGCACCAGCCGGCTTTCCGCGCGCCCGCGTTTCAGCGCTGGACCAAGCAGGCGATTGCGCCGTCCCTGGCGGATCTCGATGAGGCCCTGCTGGGCGAGGGCCTGGAGCGCGATGCGTACGGTCGGCCGGCTGACTTGAAAAATTTCACAGAGCCGGCGTTCACTTGGTTGCCGCGGTTTCCTGACGACGAAGCGATTGCGCGGGACGGAGCCATGGACAACCGTGCGCAAACCAGGATGATCCCGCCATGAACGAAACGCGCGGTGCGCTGCCTTACACCGATACGAAATCGCAGGGATCGGCGGATTTCTATTTCGCAACGAATGCGACGTTTCGTTTTTTGCTGACCCGGCTTGGTCGCCCCGGATGGCTGCGTTACCTCGAGGAACTCGGTCGGGACTATTTTGCGCCGGTCAATGCGCAGTGGAAAACCGGCGGGCTCCCGGCCGTGGCGCGCTATTGGCGGGAGTTTTTCGCCGCGGAACCCGGGGCGAGCGTGGACGTCGTCGAAGCACCCGATCGCATCGAGGTGAACGTGCGGCGCTGCCCCGCGATCGCACATCTGCGGTCGGCAGGACGGGACATCGTGCCGGAATATTGCCAGCACTGTTTCCATCTCGGTGCGGCGCGGGCGAAGGAAGCGGGGCTTACGATGCGGCTGCGCGGTGGCAACGGAGCGTGCTGTCACACCTTTGCACGAAGTGACGCCGGACTGCCGGCGCAAGACCTGGCGGCGATAGCAACCACGACGTCATGATCGGCTGCTACGATTTCTGCGGTCACTACGAGTGGACCTTTGCGTGGCTCGAGCGATCGGGCGGCCCCGATTTGCTCCGCGATTATTGGACTGACGCGATTGCGCGCGACAGCCAGCGGCATGCGCGCGAATTGATTTTGCGCGAGGGATTCGCCGGCATGGCGAAATACTGGCAGCACACGCTGACGGAGGAGTCTCCCAACCTCGGATTTCGCATCGCGCAACGGCCCGCTCGCTTCCGGATCGATGTGCACGACTGTCCGTCGAAGGGGTTTCTTTTGCGCAACGGACTGGAGCAGCATCATGACTACTGTGATCACTGCATCGGCTGGATCGGGCCGATGATGCGCGAAGCCGGCTTCGTGATTGATCACGAACACAATCATCTCGGGCAGTGCTGGTGGGAATTTCGCACCGCGGACGCAGCAACGGCATTCGGGCAACACGATGCCGCGGTGGATTTCGACGTGCGACGGCTGGCCGGCTGGCAGCCGCCGGGCGCCACGCGCGATCGATTTGTGGGAGCGACTAGCCCGGACGAGAAGCTGCCGGAGCCGGAAGTCGCGCTTTGAGGGTGGAGCGGCTTGACCCCAAGCCGCTGGTTTGACGCAGGGCGCGTGTCTGGCCCGCGCCGGCCAGTGATGCCGCGGGATCTGCAAGACAGACGCCCTGCGAAGTTATTCCCCGGCCGCGGTGGCAAACGCCTTGGCGAAATTTGGCAACATCGCCATGACCGCGCCAAAATCGCTTCCGTGCGCGATGAGGCGACCGCCTTTCTGCATGACGCGCGCGATGTCCTCGGCGTTTCGCGCCGGACGACCCCACGCGATCTTATTCCGGGCCGCGGCGCGGGCGACGGCGTCCTCCGCGGCGATCATCTTTGGTTGATTCCAGTCGAGCGGACACTCCAGCCGCAAGGAGAGATCGCCGGGGCCGATGAAAAGTCCATCGACGCCGGCTGTCGCCGCGATGACATCAATCGCCGCGAGCGATTCAGGGGTTTCAATCTGGACCATGAGAAACGTCTCTGCGTTGGCCGCAGCCGGGTAGGCCGACGCGCCGTCGAGGTAAAAGTTGTTGTCGAGGCCGGCGCCGTCGAGCCCGCGCTGACCGAGCGGCGGAAATTTTACGGCGCGCGCCACGGCGGCGGCGTCCTTGGGCGTGTTGACTAGCGGGATCATGAGACCGGACGCGCCGTCCTCCAGCAGGTGATAAAGGTCCGTGGCGTTGCGGCTGCCGGTGCGGACGATGCAGTCGATGTTCGCCAGATGGTGCTGCGCGATGAGGCGCTGGATGTCGCACCGGTCCCAGGTGTTGTGCTCGGCATCCAGCCAGATCGCATCGAAGCCGGCCTTGGCGGCATGCGCGGGCATCATCGAAACGGGGTAGTACATGCAGGCGATGCGGACGGGTTTGTCCTGCCGCAGGCGTGAGCGAATGAGGGAAGGGCGCATGAACAGGTTCTGAGCAGTCACTGGGCGGGGCATCAAACGCAATCGGGCGCAACCTGGCATATCATGTGACCAGTCGTGGCCCGTGGCGTTGAGCGCGCTTCGCTCTGGCCTATCGCGTGTGCTTTCGGTTTCTTATGACCATGCGGCAGTACGGCGCGACCGGTGAAATCATGCGGCGCGTCGCGATCGAACTTTTTTCCTCCGGAATGCTAACGAGCGCGGCGTCTGCAGCCGCGGCGAGCGGTCTGGCTGACGCGCCGCGGTTGCATCGCGGGTTGTTCACCGCAGGGGTTCGAAAAATGGCATCGGAGAATGTCCCATGCGGAATCCGGAGGCTTTATATCGCCATCCGTGCCGACATTACCGAGCGTAAAAAGGCGGAGGAGGCGCTGCAAAAGGCGCAGCATTCCCTTCAGGCTCATGCGGCCACCCTTGAAAATACCGTTGCAGAACGCACGGCGCAGCTCCGGGAAAAGATCGGCGAGTTGGAGGCGTTTTCCTACAGCGTCTCGCATGACATGCGCCAGCCGTTGCGCTCCATGCAGGGCTATGCCCGCATTTTGCTCACGGACTACGGACCCAAGCTGGAAGGCGATGGCAGAAAGTACCTGGAGCGGATCAAGACCTCGTCCAATCGCCTGGATCGTCTAATTCAGGACGTGCTGACCTATAGCAAGGCGACGCGCACGGAGGGCGCGATGACCGTCATCGACCTCGGTCACACGGTGCGGGAAATCGTCGAGACCTATCCCGCGCTGCGCGCGGTCGAGATCGAGGTCCTGGTTGGTGACGCGCCGGTGCTCGGTTACGAGGTCGCCCTGACGCAGTGTATCTCCAATCTACTGGGGAACGCGGTGAAGTTCATGCCGAAGGACCGTAAACCGATCATCAAAGTCTGGACTGATTTGAACGGCCACTTCATCCGGCTCTGGGTGCGGGACAACGGCATCGGGATCGCTCCCGCCGATCAGCAACGGATTTTCGACATCTTCGCGCGGGTGAATAGCGACGAACTCTACGAGGGCACCGGCATCGGGCTTAGTATTGTCAAGAAAGCGGTGGAAAAAATGGGCGGCAAGGTCGGTCTCGAGTCCGAGATCGGCAAGGGCAGCCTCTTTTGGATGGATCTGCAAGCGGCCGCCAATGGCGCTCCCGCGCCTGAGGTCATGGCCCAATCGAACGGCGCGAACGGATCTACATGAGCGAAACAATACTGCTGGTCGAAGATTCCGAGGATGACGTGTTTTTCATGGAGCGGGCCATGGCGAACGCTGGCTTTAAAGGGAAGCTTTCGGTCGCGAAAGATGGCCAGGTGGCGCTCGATTATCTCGGCGGCACCGGCGCCTATGCGGATCGCCAGGCGCATCCCCTGCCGTCGTTGGTGCTCCTCGATCTCAAGCTGCCGCACGTGCTCGGCTTGGACGTCCTGAAATGGATTCGCACGCGACCCGAATTGCAAAACCTGCCGGTCGTGGTCCTCACGTCGTCCGGCGAGCGCCCCGACTTGGAGCGCGCTTACCGATTGGGCGCAAATTCGTTCATGGTGAAACCGTCCGATGCCGCCGACCTCCACGGTCTCGCCGAGTGCGTGATCCAGTTTTGGTTCAAATACAGCGTGATTCCGCGCTCGGCGTGATGGCTCCGGACTCGAATCATCCGGCACCGGCGGTCTCGTCCGCGCCGGTTTGCCTCCTCGTCGCGCAAGAGTAAGCACCAGCCTGGACTCGGTGCGATCGCTCGCGCACTTAGTGGTCTCTTTCGTAAATGTGCTCACATATTATCGGCCACGAGATCAGGAAGGAATACGTTGGCGAGGTTGTGAAATGGACTACTTTGTTGTTTCGTCGCGATCGTGATTCAC
>JBKJRG010000675.1:0-6952 GCA_046594805.1 Opitutaceae bacterium
TCAAGCCCCCGGTCTCAGTCAAGGAAATCCCCAAGGAGGAAGAGCGCATCCGCGGGACCGTGTACTATGTCGAGGGCGCGGTCGGCGCAAACGCGCGGCAGGCAGCCGCGAAGCGCAAGTCTTTCGTCGAGGGCCAGACCGTCACGGTGACTGAATCGGAGATCAACGCCCTCACGGGCGCGCCCGCGGCGGCGCCCGGCGCCACGCCCCCCGCCAAGGGAGCGGAGAAAGCCAAGGCTCCGGAAAAGGGCAAAGCCGCCGACAAGGCGGCACCTCCCGCGGACGCCTCCAGCGGAGACGGGATGCTGGCGAAGGGCCCGCCCAACGTGCGGATTCGCGGCGGCGTCATGCAAGTCGGCGTGCCCGTCACCATCAACGTGGCCGGCTTCAGCCAGAAGGTCGTAGTGCAATCCCGGGGCGTGTTCATCAAAGAGGGGGACATTTTTGTCTATCGCCCGGACGAGCTGTATTTCGGCTCCTGCCCGGTTCACCGGCTGCCGGTGGTTTCCAGCTACGTGCACAAGAAGTTTCTCTCCGAGCAGGCGATTCCGGAAGATGTCGCGACGGCCTGGCGCAAACTGGCAAACGTCACGATCGAGGACAATACGCTGAAGCTGGCCATGCAGTAACGCGCCGGTCCGCCCGCGGCGGACGGGCCAGCAAGCGTGACCCATCGGTTGAAAGTGCCGGGGATGATGGGCGCGATAGGGTGTTGCCTGGCGATCGCGCTGGGCGCGGCGCCTTCGGTCTTTCGCACTGCGCCGGGGCGGTTCGAGGTAAGCGCGGGCGAGGTGGATGCCGCGCGCATGGTAACTTCTGCGGCCGAGGAAGGCTGGCGATTGCTGGCGGGTCCGCTCGCTTTGCCCGAGGCGTTTTCGTCTCCCATCTTCGTCCGGGTCATCGCGGCCGACGAATGGCGCGAGCCGGCGCCATTTCGCACCATCGTGGAAACGGGCGCCTTGGTTTCGTTGCGGTTGCGCTGGAGCCCGGACTTGCCCGAGCGACTTATTCGCCGGGCAATCGTCCAAGCTTTGTTGATGCGCCTGGCGGTCGCGCAACACGGGGTCAATGACCGGCTCACCGCGCCGCTCTGGCTCGAGCACGCCTGCGTGGGCTGGTGGGAGACGCGGGCTGAAGTCGCCCAACTCGATTCACTGCAGCAACGCTCCGCCCGTCACGCGCCGGCCACCCTCTCCGCCGTTCTCGGCTGGCAGCGCGGGGAGGCGGAGGACGAGGCCCGCATCAACAGCGCGACCTGGCTGCTCACCTTCCTGCAAACCGAGGCGGCGCGGTCGGAGGAGTGGCGCACGCTGCTGCGTCGTTTGCTCGGCGGCGAACCGCCGCTCGTCGCCTTGCGGGCGACTTATCCGAGACGATTTGAGCAGGCGGAGGAGGCGGAACTCTGGTGGACCACCGGCTTCCATCATGTCCGGCGTATCCGACCCGTGCCGACGCTCGATGCCCGCGAGTCCCGCGCGGAGCTGCTCGCACTGCAACGGTTGGTGGTGAGTGAGGAGGGACGCGATGCGGACAAAGTGGTCTCCCTGCGGACCATGCTCGAGCACGCCCCCGAGCCGTTTGTCGCGGCGGAAACCCAGCGGCGGGCGGCGGAGCTGGGCCGGGTATTGCCGGCGCTGCATCCGTTCTTTCGCAACGCGGGCCTGGCTCTGGCGGAGGTTTTTGCCGCGCGCACCGCGGGGGCGGCGAAGCGGGACGAAGTGTGCCGGGCGTTCGAAACCGACTGGCGTGACGCGCTCGAGCTGGAATCCGCCTCCAAGGCCGCATTGGATGCGCTGGAGAGCAGGTAGTATCGGCCCTGCGCCCAGAGACAGAGCTTGGATTAATTCAGAAGCCATGATCCCAATCGCGGATCAGGACACGGAGGGCACGGAGCGCGGCCCACGGAGGACATGGAGCAAGCAAAGGCCGTGGGATCGGACTCAAACCTGGGATTGGCTCCGTGACCTCCGTGTCCTCTCCGTGACATGGTCGAGTCTGGAGTGTGGACTTTTTGCGCCTTCGCGGCTTCGCGTAATTCGGATCGGTCACGTCTCGTTGATCGGTCTCCCGACGTTGGCTTGCTAAGCCGTTGGCGATGACGCGAAGCTGCGCGCGTGTCCAGGAAGCTGAAAAACATCGGGATCGTCTCGTCGTTGACCGTGGTGTCACGCGTGCTCGGCCTGGTGCGCGACACGTTTTCCGCGGCGGTTTTCGGCTTGGGCGGGTTGCAGGATGCCTTCGTCACCGCCTTCAGCCTGCCGAATCTTTTTCGCCGGCTGCTGGGGGAGGGGGCCCTGACGGCCGCGTTCGTGCCGAAGTTGCAGGAGGAGCTGCATGCCCGGCAGAAGCCGGGCGCGTTCGCTCTGCTGAGCAACGTGGCCACCTGGTTGATGCTGGTGGCAGGTGTGCTGGTGGTGCTGGCGATGCTCCTGCTCAGCCAGGCGCGGCGGTTCCCGGTGGAAGACCGGGACTGGTACCTGGTCGCGGATCTCAGCGTGCTGCTGTTTCCCTATCTGGCTTTCGTCTGTGTCGCGGCGGTGTTGAGCGCGGCGCTGAACGTGCTCGGGCGCTTCACGGAGCCGGCGCTCTCCCCGATTTGGCTCAACCTCGCGATGATTGCCACGCTGGTGGTGGCCGTGCGGTCGGCGGAGCTCAGCGATCTGCAGCGGATGCACTGGCTGTGCACGGGCGTCCTGATCGGCGGTTTCCTGCAGATGGCCGTGCCGGCCTGGGCGCTCACCCGGGAAGGCTGGCGCCCGCGCTTCGATCCGGCGCGCTCGCCGGCGGTGCGTGAAATCGCGGCGTTGATGGCGCCGGCGCTCTTCGGCGTGGCGATCTACCAGATCAACATCTACGTCTCGCGGCTGATCGCGTTTTCGCTGGAACGTTCGGCGGCGTCGGCGCTGTTTTTTTCGAACCGGCTGATGGAGCTCCCGATTGGCGTGTTCGCGATCGCGGTGTCGACCGTCGTCTATCCATTGATCGCGCGGCACGCCGTGGAGCGGCGCTTCGCGGAGATGGCCTCGGATTACCGGAAAGGCCTGCGGCTCATCCTGGTGATCAATGTGCCCGCCGCCGCTGGTCTCGCCCTGCTCAGCGAACCGATCGTGCGGCTGCTGTTCCAGCATGGCGAATTCACCGCGGACAAGACGCGGCTGATGGCGCCGCTGCTCGCGTTGTTCGCGATCGGGATGCCCTTTTTTTCCGTCACCAGCCTGACCACGCGCGCCTTCTACGCGGTGAAGGACACGAAGGCGCCGGTCAAGGCCGCGGCGGTCAGTTTCCTGGTGAACCTTGCCCTGACGCTGCTGCTGAAAGACGCGTTCGGCGCCCCCGGCCTGGTGATTGCCAGCACAGTGGCCATCGTGGTGCAGACCTGGTTGCTGCAGCGCGCGTTGACGCATCGGCTCCCAGGCATGCAATTCGGGCCCTTGTGGCTCAGCCTGGGCAAGGTGCTGCTCGGCACCGTCGTCATGGGCGCTGCGGTGGCGGGGGGATGGCGCTTAATTGCGGCGACGTGGCCGGGATCGCGCACCGCGGACGTGGTGGCGATCTTCGGCCTGATCCCCGTGGGCGTGGGAATTTATGCCGGCGCGCTTTGGCTGTTGAAAATTGAAGGCCGCGACGAGCTGGCGGCGCTGGCGGCCCGGCTGAAGGCGCGTTTCGCGTGAACGGCGCGAAGGCATGAAACTCAAACCGGACTGGTTCCTGATCGGGATGATCGGCGCGATCGCGCTGGCGGGGCTGGCTCCGGGCCCGGGGGCGGCGGGGGGCTGGCTCCACCCGGAACTGCTGACCAAGGCGGGCGTGGCGCTGATTTTTTTTCTGCATGGCCTGGCGCTGTCGTTCGCGGCGTTGCGGGCGGGCGCGCTGAACTGGCGTTTGCACGTGTTCGTGCAGGGCAGCACGTATCTGCTTTTTCCCCTGTTGGGGCTCGCGCTGACGGCGGTGCTGGCCGCGCGCGTTTCGCCGGAGCTCAACCTCGGCCTTTTCTTCCTGTGCGCCCTGCCATCGACGGTCTCTTCCTCCATTGCGATGACCGCCCTCGCGCGCGGCAATGTCGCCGGGGCCGTTTTTAACGCCACGCTTTCCGGCTTGCTCGGCGTGGTGGTCACGCCGCTCTGGCTGGCCTGGATGATGAAAGCCTCGGGCCAGTCGCCGCCGTTGGGGCCGGTCATTTTAGATCTGATCCGGTGGCTGGTGCTCCCGCTGGTGGTCGGACAACTGTTGCGGCCCTGGCTTGGGGCGTGGGCGCAGCGCCACAAGCCGCGGATCCAGCTCGTGGATCGACTGACCATCCTGCTGCTGGTCTACACTTCGTTCTGCGATTCTTTCCAGCAAGGAATATGGACGGGCCACGCCACCGCCCAGGTTCTGCTGGTGGCGGCGGTGTGCGCGGGATTGTTGACGCTGGTGCTGTTCGTCACGTCGGCGCTCGCCCGCGCCTGCGGGTTTCCCCGTGAAGATCGCATTGCGGCGATCTTTTGCGGCTCGAAAAAAACCCTGGCATCGGGCATTCCGATGGCGAAGTTGATCTTTGGCGCGCACCCAGCGATCGGGCTGATTCTCCTGCCGATCATGATTTATCACTCACTGCAACTGATCGTGTGCGGGCTGCTGGCGCAGCGGTGGGGACGTGAGGATCCCGGGGTTTGAAGCAGGTAGCCAGGAACGCGGCCCTCCTCGGAAAGTGGATGCAGCCGTCGCCGCATTCCTGGTTTCCTGGCTTCCTGCCTACGCAGTTTCCCTGGGATTGAAGTGTACCGGCCGTTTGCCTTGCGCGGGAAGTCGCCGGAGAATCTGGCCATGAAAGGCAAGCCGGCGGAGATCGGGGTGAGGCACAACGCCGTCGAAAATCGCTTTGAAGCCGAGGTGGAGGGCTCGCTCTCCGTGGCCGATTACCGGCTGGAGGACGGCCGGATGATCCTGACTCATACTTTCGTCCCCCCGGAAATGCGCGATCGGGGCATTGCGGAACGGATGGTGCGCGCGGCGCTCGAGTACGCGCAGGCGGAAAAGCTCCGCGTCGTTCCGGCCTGCTCGTATGTCTCGGTTTTCGTCCAGCGGAATCCGGAGTTCGCGCCGCTCATTGTGGAAGCAAACGGCAAGGCATGAGGGATTCCGGCCCTCCCCCGCCTGGAAAAGGGGCCGCCGAAAGCGGGTGGCGGGTAGAACAGCGGATGGGGTATCAGGAGGCTGGAAAGCGCGGGGAGACGACGGGTGGGGCGTTTAAGCATTGGGCGAGGTCTGATTCCGCGTTTCCGCTCTTCCGCGTTTTCGCGATGCGGTCTTTTCCGGATATATCGCGGAAGCGCGGAAGAGCGGAAACGCGGAGGGGGTCGTTCGCCAGTTCTTCCGCTCGCTCCAGTAATCTCCTTTGGCGGCGACGCGGTAGGGTAACGATAAATGCGACCGCGGATTCTGAGAAGATCGGACGACACCGAATCTTACTTCAAATCGAGGCGGCTCTTCAACTGCTCGACGGTCACGAACTTGCCGGCCTGCATGTCGCGAATCGTTTTTGCCGTCTTGCGCCTCCACGCGGGAGTTTCGTGCTTGAGGCGAAGAAGATAGAGCTGAATCTCCCGCCGCTCACGCTGCGACATACGAGAAAGAGTCTGCTTGACCTGGAGAATGCTCATAACGGAAGGGTGAAATGGGACTATGGATCATCAAGCGAGCGATTTCGCCGAACGTCGAAGGTCAGCCACGAAGGGAACTGGCGCGCCGCGTGGAGGATCGAAACACCTCATGCCTTATCGTTTGAAGTTCGCGGGAATCAAGGCAGTGGAAGCAAACGGCAAGGCATGAGGTATTCGGCCCTCTCCGAAGTCCTCGCGCTGGCGGAACTGCGCGTGTGCGGGCTTGCCTGTGTCGGCGTTCAGAAGCGGATCGTCGCGGAGGGGCCCATTTTCAAAGTCCCTTGGTCGGCAGTAGCGGAGTGGCCGGGTAATCAGGGTCCGTCCGGCGTGCCGGTCCCGACAGGAAACCTTTCGGCGGCGGGGGCGCCGGCGCGGGGAAGGGCAGCGTGTCGGGTGTCACCATCACTTCGGTGGTGAGTTTCAGCGGCACGCCCGCGCCAACATCGAAGGTCAGCTCGACAAAGGACGCGGTCCAGCCTTGCTCCGGTTTTTCCAGCGCCGCGCTGTACCTGCCATCGGTCTCTTCGAGCGGAGTGGAGTTCCACCCGGGACCGAGCGTTTCGAGCCGAAAATCGCGCGCCGCGGGATTGGTCGCCTGCCACCGCAACACCGAAGTGGGCTTGGTCTGGGCGCTGACGACGAGGGAACCCTCCGCGCTGCGCTGCCAGGAGAATTGCGGCAGGGGCGTTTTGTTCAACACGGCGTGATGCCAGGCGCGCAGCGTTTGCTGGACGTCGGTGTTCTTCAGGCCGTGATCGGTGTTGGGGATGTAACGCAGGAATTTAACGCCCGGGAGCTCGCTGAAAAAGTGCCGCGAGGAATCGGGCAGGAAAAACTGATCGCCCGCGGCGTTGATCAGCAGTTTCGGCATCGTGAGCCGGTCGCGGTAAGAAAACGGATCCTCGATCCCATAGAGCGCGCGGGATTCCGCCGTGCCGCTCCACTCCATGATGTGGTGGCGCACGTAGTCGCCGACCGACGGCGCATAGAATCCGTAGGCGCGGAAATGGTGGGTCATCGAAGCCTCGACGTTCAGCACGTCGATCACCAGCGGGCAAAGCGCGACGACCCGCTGGTCGACCGCGGCGGTCAGCCAGGTGGTCCAGCCGCGTTTCGAGGCGCCGGCGACCACGAAGGTGTCGACCTTGACGCGGCCGCCCGCCTCATCCGCGAGGAAAGCGGTCACGGCGTCCATCGCACGGACGGCCGATTTCGTCATCGGCAGGCGCGCCGGCCAGCGTTCGTCGCCGGTGCGCATAAACTGATTCCACGAGTAAGCGATCAAGTCGTCCTCTTTGCGTTCGACCCCG
>JBKJRG010000708.1:0-2595 GCA_046594805.1 Opitutaceae bacterium
ATCTTCAACAACGCCCAGATCTCGGATCACTTCGCCATCATCCCGACCGCGCACGAGGCGAAGAACCTGGAGGACATGGAAGCGAAGGTCTTCGACATGATCGCGCGGCGGTTCGTGGCGGCGTTTTATCCGGCGGCGGAATTCGACGTGACGACGCGGATCAGCACGGTCGCGCCCGGCCACGAATTCAAGACCGAGGGCAAGGTCCTCACCGCGCCCGGCTGGCTCGCGGTCTATGGCAAGAACACGGTGGACGAGGATTCCCCTGATTCAAAAGCGCTGCCCGCGCTCTCGGCGGACGATGGCTCGCCGGCCAAGGCGAAGACGGTCGATCCGATCCTTCACTCCGAAACGACCAAGCCGCCGCCGCGCTACACGGAGGCGACCCTGCTCTCCGCGATGGAAGGCGCCGGCAAGTTAATCGACGACGAGGATCTCGCGGATGCGATGAAAGAGCGGGGCCTCGGCACGCCCGCGACCCGGGCCGACACGATCGATGGGTTGATCAACCAGAAGTATATCGATCGACCAGCGCGGGAACTGATTCCCACCGCGAAGGCCGAGCAGGTGCTGCAATTTCTCGGGGCCGTGAAGGCAGAGGAGCTGACCAAGCCCGACCTCACCGGCGAGTGGGAATACAAGCTCCGCCAGATGGAGCACGGGAAATTCACCCGGCCCAAATTCATGGCCGAAATCGCGGCGACGACGAGGGGCATCATCGAGCGCGTGAAGGGATTCGAGGAGGACGATTCCGTTGCCCGCGTGACCGAGATTATTTCGCCAACCGACGGCAAGCCGCTGCGCGAAACGCTGCGCGGCTACAAGTCGCAGGACGGCG
The DNA here is from genome assembly GCA_046594805.1 of Opitutaceae bacterium. Lineage (GTDB taxonomy): Bacteria > Verrucomicrobiota > Verrucomicrobiia > Opitutales > Opitutaceae > ER46. The sequence goes on from JBKJRG010000708.1 coordinate 839, forward strand.
AGTTCATGCTCTACAAGGTGATTGGCGGCCGGAAAATGGAGGAGACGGAAATCAGCGAGCTGGTGGAAAAGGGCAAAGTGGGTCCGCTCGACGGCTTCATCTCCGCCAAAACCCGGCGCGGGTTTTCCGCGGTGCTCAAACTCGTCAAGGACGAGGAAAAGCAAAAATGGAAAGCGGAGTACGATTTTGGTGACAAGGTCGACCTCGGCACGGTCGAGCCCTACTGGACCGATCCGAAGACCGGCAGCGGGTTGTGCGAAGTCGGTTCCAGCCACATCCTGCGCGAGCGCGATGGTGAAGGCTGGAAGCAGAGCTTTCGGATCGGCCGGCTGATGTGCCAGAAACCGATCACGCGCGAGTACGCCATCCAGTTGGTGAGCGAGGGAAAGACGGAACTGATCAAAGGCTTCACTTCGAAAAAAGGCCGGCCGTTCGACGCGATCCTGAAACGCGACGGCCCGAAATTCAGCTGGGAGTTCCCCCCGCGCGCCCCGAAGCTCGACAAGGACGGCAAACCGATCCCGCGCAAGGCCAAGGCGCCGCCGGATCTTTCCAAGGGCGTCGTGCTCGGGCCGAGCAAAATGCACAAGGACGGCGAGATTGTCCAAACCGAGGAGGCGTACTACGTCCGCCGTCCCGATCAGGACAACCGGATCGTCTTCACCCTGAAGCGCCACCTGTGCGCGAAGGAAATTCCGCAGGAGGAAGTGATGCGACTGTTGGAGACCGGTCGCACCGAATTGATCCAGGGATTCATGTCGAAACGCGGCATGCCGTTCGGTGCGTATCTGGTGTTGTCGAAGACGGGATCGAAAGCGGAGTTCGAGTTTCCGCCGCGGTAAGTGCTGGGTAGGGGCGTCGCTTGACGACGCCCGCGGACCGGATGTCGCGTTTGTCCGACGTGGGCGTCGTCAAGCAACGCCCCTACATCGGCGTGGGGGCGCGTGCCGGGTCGCTGCAGTAACTTTGCCCGGAAACCCGCGTCTTGCCCCCCAACTGTGAAAGCAAAGACCCCTCTCATCCTTGTGCTCGCGCTCACCACCCTTGGCGCCGGGCTGCTCGCTTGGCGGCAATATCAGGAACTGGTGGAGTTGCGCGCCGCGGCGATGAACACGGATGAGCGCTCCGATCTCCAGAAACGACTTTGGGAACTGGAACGCGCAAACCGCGAGCTCGCGGATCGGCTTGCCGCCGACCGGGGTCAGGGATTGGACAACGGCGGGATCGTTGCCGGCAATCCGGATGAGCGCCCGCCCGCCGCCGAACGATCCAAGGGCGGTCGCGGCGACGCGCGTGGCCGGGGTCCGAACTCGGCGGATCAATTGAACGCCTTGCGCGATCTGATGACGAATCCGGAGATCCAGGCGCTGATGACGTCGCAGCAAAAAGCAGCCATCGATGCCCGCTATGCGGCGCTGTTCAAGAGCCTCAACTTTTCATCCGACCAGGCTGAAAAACTGAAGACGCTGCTCGCCGAACGCCAGGCCACCCGGATGGACATTCTGGAAGTGGCACGGGCGCAAGGCATCGATCCACGCACGAACCCGGAAGCTTATCGGAAGCTCTTGGACGACGCCCGCAACGAGACGAACGCCAGCATCAAATCGGTGATAGGCGAAACCGGCTTCGCGCAGCTGACGAATTACGAACAGACCATGCCGCAGCGCAACCTGGTGAATGATCTGCAGCAGCGGCTCAGTTACACGAATACGCCGCTCAATTCCGGCCAGGCAGATCAACTGGTGCAAATCCTCGCC
>JBKJRG010000746.1:0-7762 GCA_046594805.1 Opitutaceae bacterium
GAACGGTCTTTCGATTTGGCCCCGTAAATGTAGGCCAGCTCGCTTGCGAGCGCGGTTCGGCGCGCGCAAGCGCGCTGACCTACGGTAAAGGCGTTTGAACAGCCAAAACGAAAGACCTTGGTCCTTCGCGGGTTCAATTACACCCGGTGCGACTGCCCCGGTGAGGCGCACAGCCCCCGCGATAAAATCACGCATTTGCGTTTCGGGGTTGGGCGGTAGCCAGCTTGCTGGCGCGCCTTGAGCGGAAGCAAACTCGCTGGCCTATGAAGGGGAAAAAACACGCCCGTGACACGCGCGCTGCGAGTTGCCAGCGTCGCGCAGAGAATTATCCGCGATGCACAAAGTCCACCTGCCCGCTCTCCCCTGGGAGGAAATCAAATCCCCGACCGGCAAGTTTCACTCGTTCTACCAGAACATTTCCCTCGCTCTCGGGGGCCAGCGCAACATCGGGCCGTGGGCCGGCGGCCACCCGTTCGATGTGCAGGTGCGCCGGATTCCCCCGCGCGCGGCGATCTGTCCGTTTCATTCGCACCTCGCGCAATGGGAACTGTTCGTCGTCGAGTCGGGCGAAGGCCTCGTGCGCGCCGGCGCGGCCAGCCATCGCGTGCGGACCGGCGATGTTTTTCTCCATCCTCCGAACGAAGCCCATCAGCTCACGAACGCGAGCGCCACGACCGAGCTCAAGGTCCTCATCATCGCCGATCACCCGCCGCTCGATGCGTGCTTTTATCCCGACTCGAACAAGTGGGGCCTCCGCCCGCCGGGAAAATTTTTCCGGATCGCGGAAGTCGATTATTTTGATGGCGAGGATCCCGCCCCGGACGGGATGCCGACCGCCGCGCTCCATCCGGTCGCTCCCGCGCCGCCGCCTCCCGGACCTCTGTACCGGCAGCTCAAGGTGGACGATGTGCCCTGGGAAACCTGGACTTCGCCGAAGGAAACATTCCGCGGCACCAGCAAGGAACTCTCCGTCGCACTGGGTGCAAAACCCAACACGCCCACCGGCCTCGGCGGCCATCCCTTCGATCTCGAGCTGAGCCAGCTCGCGCCGGGCGAGCGGGGCTGCCCGTTTCACAGCCACTCGGCCCAGTGGGAAATGTTTCTCTTCCTCGAGGGAGAAGGCACGGTGCGGGCGGGAAACGAGCGCCACGCCGTCGGTGTCGGCGACGTCGTGCTGCATCCCCCCGGCGAAGCGCATGAACTCACCAACCCCGGCAATACCACGCTCCTGTTCTACCTGATCGCGGATAATCCCCTTGCCGACATCTGGCATTACCCGGACTCGAACAAATGGGGTCATCGTTCCCCGCGGAAAATTTTCCGCGCCACCGACGCCGATTACTGGGAGGGCGAGGAGTAGCGCGCGACCACCCCGCAGCGCTGCGTGACATCGTAGCGGAACGCGTAAGCGTTTCGTCCGAACGGCCACCCCCGACGAAGCGCTCACGCGTTCCGCCATGAAGTCCGTCCGCGGATTGCACCCACCCAAATCCCTCCCCACCCTGAATCATGCCCCAGCACCCGAGCGGCCGCACCCGGCTCCTGATGATCGATGATGACCGAAAGCTGTGCCGGCTGGTCGGCACGTACCTCGAGCCCCTCGGCTTCGAGGTCTTCGCCGCCCACACCGGGCCGGAGGGAGTCGCACGCGCCATCGCCTCCGAGGAAAAATGGCACGCGGTGATCCTCGATGTCATGTTGCCGGGACTGGACGGCTTCGAGGTGCTGAAACAAATTCGCGCCCGCAGCCAGGTGCCGGTGCTCATGCTGACCGCACGCGGAGATGAGACGGATCGGATCGTCGGGCTGGAGGTCGGCGCGGATGATTACCTGCCAAAAACCTTTTCAACTCGCGAGCTGCTGGCCCGCTTGCGCGCCGTCCTGAGGCGCAGCGCCGCCAGTGGGACTTCCACCAGCGCGGCCGAGGCCCCGCCGGGCGAAATCGTCGTCGGCGGGCTGCGCGTCAATCTCGACGCGCGTTCCGCCGTGCTCGGCGCGACCGCACTCACCCTCACGCCGGTCGAGTTCGACTTGCTCGCCTGCCTCGCGAAGGCCCGGGGCCGCGTGAAAAGCCGGGAAACGCTGCTCGATGAGATTCGTGACCGTCACTACGACGTCTTCGACCGCTCGATCGATGTGCACATTTCCGCGCTGCGAAAAAAGCTCGGCGACGATCCCAAGGAGCCCCGTTTCATTCGCACCGTCCGGTCGGCGGGTTACCTGCTGATCAACCCGGCCTCGGCCTGAGCGGGCCGGCGCGGACACGCCATCCACCCACCCTCGCCGCCCCCTTTGCGCGCAACCAGACTGGATTCCCGGCGTCCCCCCCCGCTGACCCATGAGAGTCACGTTTCCGCTTTGGCTCAAAGTTTCGCTCTGCCTGCTGCTGAACCTGCTGCTGCTCGGCGCACTGGCCGTGGGGTTTTTTGTCGTCCAGGGCGGTCTCGGCTGGAGCGCGCTGCTCTCCGGCGCCACGGGCGAACGCGCGCAGGCCCGCGCGAACTCCATCGTGACGGAAGTCGCCGCCGCTCCCGCGGAGACCCGCCCGGCGATGCTGGCCCGCTTCGGCGCCGCCAACGCCGCGCATTTTTTTCTCCGGCGCATGGACGAGCCGATGACAGCGACCGCGGCCACCCCGGAAATACCGGCCAGCGTCAGCGCGCGGATGGCCCTCAGCCGGCCGCCGGGGCGCGGGCCGGGCTCGTTTGGCAAGGACGGCGGGCCAGGCGGCCGGGGCGGGGCGCGCGGCGGATTTGGATTGGGTGACGGCATCCGGCGCGAAAAAGACGGCGGTCACGAACGGGACGGCGTGCGTCGCGAGCCGCCGCCCGAGGGCAGGCCCCGGAGCGGACCGGAGCCGCGCTTTGCGCCACCCGATCTCCGCGAGAACGGCCGGTTCATCGAGCGCGCCGGTTCCCCGGCGCGTTTCTGGGTGGTGCAGCGCGTGGCCTATCCGGTCTCCGAATACGGCGGCCGCCCCGTGCCCGCCTTCCTCCTCGCCCGCGTCGATTCGTTCTGGGGCCTCCTCCAGTTCCTCGGGCTCGAGTCCTGGATCCTGGCCGGCGCCGCCGTGCTCGGCCTCTCCGTGCTGTTCTGGCTCCCGCTGGTTGGCGGCATCACCCGCTCGATCCGCCAGCTCACCCGCGCGACCGAGCAGATTGCGGAAGGCCGCTTCGATGGCCGCGTGTCCACCCGCCGCCGTGATGAGCTCGGGCGGCTGGGCGACTCCGTCAACCGGATGGCGGCGCGGCTCGACGCGCACATGACGGGGCAAAAGCGCTTCCTGGGCGACGTGGCGCACGAGCTTTGCTCGCCGCTGGCGCGCCTGCAGATGGCGACGGGCATCCTGGACGAACGCGCGACGCCGGCGCTGCAGCCGACGATCGCCGACGTGCGCGAGGAGGTTCAGCAGTTGAGCACGCTGGTCAACGAGCTGCTCGCCTTCACCAAGGCCGGGCTCACCGCCCGCGATATTGTCCTCGTCCCGGTCGAACTCGCGCCGCTGGCCCTGGAAGTCCTCGCCCGCGAGGACCCCGGCCATCGTGTCACGCTCGCCATCGCGCCGGGGCTGCGGGTGCGCGCTGAGCCCGGATTACTCGCGCGCGCACTCGGCAATCTGGTGCGCAACGCGCTCCGCTACTCCGGGGACACCGGCGCCATCACCCTGGCCGCGCGCCCGGAAGAAGTCGGCGTGGTCATCGCGGTCGAGGACGACGGGCCCGGGGTTCCTGCCGCGGCCCTCGATCGGCTTGGCGAACCTTTTTTTCGACCCGAGGAAGCCCGCACCCGCGAAAGCGGCGGCGTCGGCCTCGGCCTGGCAATTGTGCGCACCAGTGTGGCCGCCTGCGGCGGCGAGGTGCGTTTCGCCAATCGCACGCCGCGCGGATTTCGCGCCGAACTACTGCTGGCCGCGGCCTAGGCCCGGGGTGAAGCGGCTTGTCCCCAAGCCGCTCCACCTTTCGGAGTTCGGCCGGATGAACGCCTGGCCGTCGGCCGCACGAGGCGCCTTAACACGCCCTTAACAATTCTCTCCCCCGCCCACATCAGCGCCTAACACGGCGCTGGCCTAATGAGGCCATGATCCGGCCCAATGTTGATTCCATCGCGGCGACTCCTTTCGTCCGCTCGCTGCACGTTTCCCGCCGCGCGGAGCCCCGTCCCGCCGTGTCCGACGCGGAAAAGTCCGAGCTGAGTGCCCTCGTGGTCGCTGCGGCCGGCGGCTCCGGGTCCGCCCAGTCCGCCCTGGTGGGGCGCTATCAACGCCGGATTGCCGGCTTCGTCCGCAGCATCGTGCGGCAGCCCGACGGGATTGAGGACGTCACCCAAACGGTCTTCATCAAGATGTTTCAGCGGCTCGACCGGCTCCGCGATGTCGGCGCTTTCGAATCGTGGCTCTTCATGATGGCGCGGACCACCGCGTTGGATTTCCTGCGCCGCCAGCAGCGGCGCATCGCCACAGTTTCGGTGGACGAAAGCATCGCCGAAGTCGCCGATATTCATCCCCGCGACGCGTCCGCGGAGATCCTCGATGCCCTGGAAGTCGCGCTCGATGAGCTGCCCGCGCAGACCCGGGTGCTCGTCTCCCTCTTCGTGCAGGGCAACAGCTACAACACGCTCGCCGCGCATGCCGGCCTCACCCTGGGCGCCGTCAAGGCCCGGCTCCATCGGGCGCGTCCGCACCTCCGCGCCTGCGTCGAAGCCGCGCTGGCGGGCCGGCCTTCCCCCACCGCGCTGCTCAGCTGCGCGCCGCGCATGCGCGTCGCGTCCTGAGCCCGGCAGCGGCTTTACACCGGCGTAACAATTTTCCTGCGACTGCACATCAATCCAAAACATTCCGGGCGCATCATCGTCCGCGTTCACTCCACCGCCGCCCGTTTCGCCCTCCCATCGGGGGGCGGCGGCGGCGGGGCGAACACCCTCCCATGAAAAACCTCCCTCGTCTCCTCGCCCTCGCCGCAACGCTCACCTTTGTCACGGCCCTCTCCGCGCAAACTGACGGCCCTCGCGGTCCCGGCGGTCGCGGTCGCGGCCCCGGCGGCCCCGGCGGCCGTGGCGGCGGCCATCCCGTCGTCCGCGTCCTGGACGCCGACAAAAACCGCGAGCTCTCCGCGGCGGAACTCAACAACGCGGCGGTGGCCCTGCGCACCCTCGACCTCGACGGTGACGGCAGCGTCTCCGCGGCGGAGCTCCACCCCGGGCGGCCGGCCAACGCGCCCACGCCGCCGGCCAACGCGCCAAAGCGCGACGAGTCCGCCCGCACCCGCCCGGTCGATCCCATCATGCTGGCGCTCGATGCCAACGGCGATGGCGCGCTCTCCGCGGCGGAAATCGCCAACGCCACCCGCAGCCTGAATGCCCTCGACGCCAACGCGGACGGCAAGCTTTCGTCCGACGAGCTCCACCCGCTCCCGCCCGCGCGCTGACGCCACGATTCAGTCAAACCCGTCGCCCCGCAGGAGGGCGGCGACCCTTAATCGGTGGTAGGGCCCGCGCTTGCCTGCCCTGAGCAAAGTCGAAGGGTCGCCGAGCCGTCGCGCGGCGAACGTGATAGCCGCGACGGCATGCCGGCAAGCGGCAGCCCTACCACCGAAAACTGGCTTGGACATCAGACAATCAGCGCTATCTGCACGCCCGGACCATGGACGCCCTCGATCAGGATGCCTTCCACGTCCGCCGTTTTCGACGGGCCAGTGCACCAGATCACATTGCGATCCGCGCCGAGGGCGGCGACGGCCTCGGGCAGGTCGGCAAAGATCGTGTTTCGCTCCACGATGGCGATGTGCACCCAGGGCGCCAGCGCCGCGAGCCGCCGCGACGTGGTCGCGTCATTCAGCACAATCGTGCCGCTCTCGGCAATAGCGCCCGCCGCGCGGGTGATCCCGAAGCTGTAATCGTCGATTCGCGTCCGATCGAACTCCGTCTCGACCTGGAAGTCCGCGCCAAACGCCGGCGCGAGCCGCGGCCAGAGCGCGGGGTCGCAATAGCCGCGCGTCCAGCGGCTGGACCGCAAATGCTCCACCAGCGCCGCGAGTTCGGTGAACGCCTGGCCGTTCACCCGCTTGGTCCGCTCGGCAAACAGCTCGGCGCGATCCCGGCCGGCGATTATCTGGCGCATCACAGCGAGGTCGGAGTCGTACTGCGGCAGCGGCGCCCGCTCGCGCAACGGCGCCAACGCCCCGCGCACCCGGGAGAGGATGGCTTCGCGATCGTCGCTCATGTCTTCCGGTTGCTCAGCACTTTTTCCCGCGCGACCAGGTAAAGAAAACCGCAAATCAGCACGAACGGGATGAGCGCCAGCAGATCCGCGTGCGGTCCGGCGTAGAAGGGGTTGTTCGCGGTGGACCATTTCGTGACGCTCGTGTCGAAGTCGCTCAGCACCCCGGCGAGGAAAGCGATGATGATCCCCGCGATCGCGCCGCCGGCGATGTAGCCCGAAGCCAGCAGCACGCCGGGGCTCTTGTCGCTCTCCGCCACGAATTGCTCCTCCGTCATGCGCGCATACGCGGTCTGCCGCCGCGTCCGGCGATCCACCAACCAGCGAATCATTCCGCCCACGAAAATGGGCGACGAGGCCCAGAGCGGCAGGTACACGCCGACGGCGAACGCCAGCGCCGGCACGAACGACATCTGGAGCGTGATCGCAATCATCACCCCGAGCAGCACCAGCGCCCATGGCAATTTTTGATCGAGGATGCCCTTGATGATGTAGGAAACCAGGGTCGCTTTCGGCGCCTCGAATTTCCGCACCTCGGACCCGTCAGGCCGCTTGCTGTGCACGCCGTTGATTCCGGGATCGACGAGCCACACCGCCTCGCCGCGATCGTTGACGAAATATTTTCCGGCGGGGCCGCCGACCTCGTCCGTCTTGTGCCACACCTGGTATTGGGCGGCGTCGTCCCGCGCCTGCGGTCCGACCAGGCCCTGCCGCGGCGCCTTCAGGTCGAGCTTGGCCGCATCGACCGTCAGCCCCGGGGCAATCTGCGCCGCCGGCACGTAAACGATCGCGGCGTCGTTCAACTTGAGCAGGATCGGCCCGAGCACCAGTGCCGAGGCAAACGCGCCGATGAGGATCGCATATTGCTGCAGCTTGGGCGTCGCCCCGAGGAGAAAACCCGTCTTCAGGTCCTGCGAGGTGGTGCCGCCGTTCGATGACGCGATGCACACGATCGCGCCGACCGAGAGCGCCGTCACGTAGTAGGTGCCGCCCTTCCAGCCCACGAGCAGGAACACCAGGCAGGTGAACAGGAGCGTGGCCACGGTCATCCCCGAAATCGGGTTCGAAGTGGAGCCGATTTCACCGGTGAGTCGGGACGAAACCGTCACGAACAGGAAACCAAACGCGATAATCATCACCGCGCCGAGCAGGTTCATGTGCAGCGTCGGCGCGAACATGATGGCGGTGATCAGCACCACGATGCCCACCCCGACGAACTTCATCGAAAGATCGCGATCGGTGCGCGGCACCGCGTCCCCCGTCAGGCCGGCCGCGCCAGAACCTAGGCCGATCCCGCCGAGCCCGCCCTTGATGCCGTGCCAGATGGTGGGCAGGGCCTGGATGAGGCTGATAATTCCACCGGCCGCGACCGCCCCGGCACCGATGTAGAGGATGTAGTCGCCGCGAATCTGACCGGCGCTCATCTCCGCAATCCGCTTGGTCGCCGGCGCGAGCGGCGCCGCCAGACCTTCGCCGAAGAATTTGATCAGCGGGATCAGCAGGAGGTACGAAAGCACGCCGCCGGCGCACATAATTGAGGCGATGCGC
>JBKJRG010000858.1:0-3347 GCA_046594805.1 Opitutaceae bacterium
TTTGCTTTGCCGAACAGTGTTATTCGGCTGCACCCAGTGCAGCTTTTGCTGGATGGCTGGCCGAAGCAGATTTAACGGGTGGCTGGGATGGAAGGAGCGGCTGGGTGCAGCTTTTGGGGCTTGATGCAGGGCCCGCGTAAAGCTGCACTCGGTTCATGGTGCCAGAAAACCGGCCGCTGTCGTTCCCCAGCTGGAAAACCGCATTAGACTCGGGTGGATTACCGGTGGCCACCAAAGGTGAATATCGACGCGAAATCCTCGGGTTTCTCCATTTTTGCAAGGTCAGGCGCGCGCCAGCGACAGTCATGCTGGTGAAGGAGTATTTGGCGGAACGAGAGAGGCAAGGCGCAAGTCGGGCGCGGGTCGCGCTGCAGTGGTTTTTTCGGGAAGGGCGAAAATCGGAGAGTAAGGATCGGAGCTCGGCGATCGAAGATGGGAGTCCGGGGGCGACGAAAGCACGCGAGCCGCCCACGCTCCCAAGGCGCCGGGCCGCTGCTCCGCCGAGGGCGGCGGAGGATTTGGGTGGCGCGGATTGGGAGCGGGATTTGATCAAGGCGGTGCGGGTGGCGGGATTGCTGTGGCGAACCGAGGAGACGTATCGCGGTTGGGCGGCGCGGTTCGCGCGGTTTCTCGCTCCGCGGTCGCCGTATGCGGCCGGCGCAGAGGAAGTGGCGGCGTTTCTGACGGAGCTGGCGGTGACGCGCCGGGCGAGTCCGTCGACCCAGAAACAGGCGCTCAACGCGCTCGTGTTTTTGATGCAGGAGGGGTTGCACCGGGAGTTGGGGAAGATCGACTTCCGGCGGGCGGCTCCGCAGCGGAGGTTGCCCACGGTGTTGAGCCGGGAGGAGTGCAAGCGGCTCTTCGATGAACTCATGGGGACGGAGCGGTTGATGGCCGAGCTGGCGTACGGGGCGGGGCTGCGGCTGATGGAGCTGCTGCGGTTGCGGGTGCACCATCTGGATCTGGAGCGAAATTGCCTGACCGTGCACGGGGGCAAGGGGGACAAGGACCGGGTGACGGTGTTGCCGACGTCGCTGCGGCCGGCGCTCGAACGGCAGTTGGCGCGGTTGCGGGTATTGTTTCAGGCGGACCGGGCGCAGGGCATGCCGGGGGTTTGGCTGCCGGAGGGACTGGCGCAGAAATACCAACGGGCAGGGGAAAAATGGGAATGGCAGTGGGTATTCCCGTCGCGGGAAGCAAGCGTCGATCCCGTGAGCGGGTTGCGGCGGCGCCACCACGTGATCGACACGACGTTTCAACGGATTCTCAAGCGCGCGGCAGAGGCGGCGACGATCGACAAACGAGTGACGCCGCATGTGCTGCGGCATTCGTTTGCGACCCATCTGCTGGAACGTGGCACCGATATTCGCACCGTGCAGGATCTGCTCGGGCACGAGAGTGTGGAGACGACGCAAATCTACACGCATGTCATGGTGAAGCCGGGGCTCGGCGTGCGGAGTCCGCTGGATGCATGAAACACCAAACCTTCAGGCACCAGTGTTCAGAAAGTGGGAGGCATCCCCCATTCTGCAAAAGGCTATTCCCGGCTTGACGTGTGCACATGTACACGTCACGTCTTTGCCCGTCACCGGTCTCACCTTTACCCATAAATCGGGGCTGGGGTGAGCTTGCCTCCCATACTCTCCGGCGTCACGTGTTCCGCCACGCCTCACCGGCGCCCCCTTTCATTAAACCAAACTCACATTAGCCCCCTCCCGCATATGTCCAAAGCCGCCACCGCCGAACCCAAGAACCACGCCACCGTCGCCAAGGCGAAGATGGAGTCTCCCGTCGTGACCAGCCCCGGCCGCGAAAAAAACATCGAGCTCGCGCTCTCCTCCATCACCAAGCAATTCGGCGAGGGCTCGATCATGCGTCTCGGCAGCAATGCCAGGATGAAGGTCGAAGTGCTGACCACCGGCTCGCTGGCGGTCGACCTGGCGCTCGGCGTGGGCGGCCTGCCGAAGGGCCGCATCATCGAAATCTACGGCCCGGAATCCTCCGGCAAGACGACCTTCTGCTTGAGCGTGATCGCCGAGGCGCAGAAGCAGGGCGGCCTCGCCGCATTCATCGACGTCGAACACGCCCTCGACCCGAAATATGCCCGCATCGTCGGCGTCAAGCTGGACGACCTGCTGGTTTCCCAGCCGGACAGCGGCGAGGACGCGCTCAACATCATGGAGACGCTGATTCGCTCCAACAGCATCGACGTCATCGTCCTCGATTCCGTGGCGGCCTTGACCACCAAGGCCGAGCTCGACGGCCAGATGGGCGACATGACGATGGGCGCCCAGGCCCGGCTGATGTCCCAGGCCATGCGCCGGCTGACCGCGGTGGTGAGCAAGACCCAGTGCGTGTGTATTTTCACCAACCAGATTCGCGAAAAGATCGGCGTGATGTTCGGCAACCCCGAGACGACTTCCGGCGGCCGCGCGCTGAAGTTCTTCTCCTCCGTCCGCCTCGACATCCGTCGCAAGGATCAGATCAAGACGCCGGAAGGCCGGGTGATCGGCAACCGCACCAAGATCAAGGTCGTGAAAAACAAGGTCGCCCCGCCCTTCACCGAGGTGGAGTTCGACATCATGTACGACGAAGGCATTTCCAAAATCGGCTCGCTCCTCGATCTCGGGCTCGAGCACAAGATTCTCGAAAAGAAAGGCGCGTGGATCGCCTACGAGGGCAACCTCGTCGGCCAGGGTCGCGATGCGGCCAAGCTGGCGCTGAAGGAAAAGCCCGAGCTCGCCCAGAAGATCCAGGCGGCAATCCTCGCGAAGGTGAATGTCACCGGCGGCACCATTGTCACCGGCGAGAAGAAGGAAGATTGAGCGGAACGCGCCGGGTTGACCGGCTTTCTCCAAAAACGCGCCCTCCGGGCGCGTTTTTTTTGGTCGCGGGCGTCGATGAAGTAGCACTGGGATTCTGATTCTGATTCTGATTCTGAGCGCAGCGAAATTACCGCTGCGAAGCAGCCCCTGTTCGACGCTCTTTAATCTCGTTTTCCCCAAACGACTTCGCTCCGAGGGCGTATCCATTTCTCATTTGCGCGGTCTACGGGTCCAGATTCCTTTCCCAATGGCTTTCCCCGTCCTTCCCCTTTCCCGCCTTGCGGTCTCTCTGGCCGCTTTGCTCAGCCTGGCGACTTCATTCTCCGTCGCGGCCCCCGTTCAGTCCTCGAAAAAGGACAAGGCCGCCAAGGACGCGAGCAGCTCCGCCCCGATCCTGATGTCGCGCACCGGTGGCGGAGCCGGCGGCTGGGCCGATGTGAAGGAACTCCGGGCCGCCGCGGACAAGGGAAACCCGAAGGCGGAAGCCCAGCTCGGCGAAATGCTGCTGCGCGGCGATCCCGC
>JBKJRG010000227.1:0-2900 GCA_046594805.1 Opitutaceae bacterium
CCGAGAGCGAGCGAGCCTTCCCGGAAGCCCTTGGGCACCGCCTTGAGCGATTCCTCCGAAGCCGTGATCACCACGGGCAGCACCATGAACGCGAGGGTGAACCAGCCCGCGAGCAGCGAGACGTTCCAGCCGAAGAAAATCACGAACATGCCGAAGCCGAAGAGACCAAAGACGATCGAAGGCACGCCCGCGAGATTCAGGATCGCCAGTCGCACGAACCGGATGAACCGGCCGTCCCGGGCATACTCGTTGAGATAAATGGCGGCGCACACGCCAAGGGCCAGCGCGATGCTCATCGAACCGATCACCAGCAGCACCGTGCCGACGATGCAGGGCCAGATGCCACCGGCGGAGTAGACGTAGCTCTCGGACTTGACCGTGGCCGCGGACGGGTGCTGTTCCTTGAACGCTCGGAATTCGCGGTCGCCCATCTCGCGTTTCCGGCCCTCCCATTCAAAAATATAGAGGGACTCGGGCGCCTGGGTAAGAAAGGTCGTGTTGATAAACGGCGCCTCCGCCTGGAAGACGGTGCGCGAACCCTTGACGATGATGTTCAGGAAAACCGCGGCACCGCACGCGAGGATCAGGTACGTCGCGCCGCGGAAAAGCCAGAAAACGAGCTTCTCCCGGCGACGGGGCCCGGTGGCTTGCGCGCGAAAAATATGGCCGGCCGGGTTCATCCGATGGAAATGCGGTAGCGCCGCACGATTTTCTGCGCCGCGTAGTTGATCGTCAGCGAGAGGATGAAAAGCACCAGGCCGACCACGAAGAGCGCGCGGTAATGGATGCTGCCGCGGACGACCTCGCCCATCTCCTGCGCGATAATGCCGGTCATCGTGTGCACCGGCTGGGTGATGACCGCGAGGCCGGCGCTGAAATCGGGGATGGCGATCCGGTTGCCCGCGCAGAGCAGCACGACCATGGTCTCACCGAACACGCGCCCGAGGCCCAGCAGGACGGCCGAGATGATGCCGGAGAGTGACGCGGGCACGATGATCTTCATCGTGGTTTGAAGGCGCGACGCCCCGAGGGCGAACGAGGCCTCCTTGAAGGCCCGCGGGACGTTGTTGAGCGCGTCCTCGGCCAGGGTGAAAATGGTCGGGACGGCAATCAACGCGAGCAGGCAGCCGGCCGTGAGGATGTTGAGCCGCTCGCTGTACGGGAAGCCGGGCATCCACGAAAGCCACGGTTGCTGCGACAACGCCCGCAAGGCCTGACCCAGGACCGCGATGCCGAAGAATCCAAGCACGACCGAAGGGATTGCGGCGATGAACTCAATCGAGGGCTTGATCAGTTTCTGTTCCCGGCGGCTGGCGATCTGGTTCACGTAGATCGCGGCGCCCACTCCCAGCGGCACGGCGAGCGCGAGCGCGACGAACGAGACCATCAACGAGCCAACCAGAAGTGGGATGATCCCATACCAGTCCTGCCAGAAACTCGCGGTCAGCCACTGCCGGCCGAAGATGAACGCGGTGAATGCCTGCAACATGGGCACCGGCCGGCGAAAATCCCACATTTCCAGGTTGCGCTCCACCGCCGGGAAGGTGGCGAGGTAGTCGCGCGTGAGCTGCTGCCAGCGTTCCATCCGTTGCTGCAGCTCGGGCGTGGGGAGAGCGGGGAGCGTGGCGATCGTGGTGCGGAGCTTGTCCGCGAATTCCTGGTTGGCCGTCTTGAAGGCGGGCAGCGTACCGAGGAGCGGCTTGAGTTCCGCCGCGAAATCGACCGGCACGATCTCCACCGCGGCGGCCTCGACGGTCTTGCCCTCGGCCAGCAGCTGGAGCCGCTCTTCCTTTTTGTCCTCGTTGACGATGAACTTGGTCTTGATCGCGCTCGCCACTTCCGTCAGCTCGGCGAGCAGGCCGCGGACCGGCTCGACCGCATCGCTGAACCGGCCGGAAAACTCATCGAAGGGCGCGAGGGCGGCATTGGCATCGTCGAGCGAACGTTGCTTCGCCTCCGTCTCGTGCTGGAACGCCCGCAGCCGGATCTCCTGCAGGAAGCGCGTCAGCGCGGTGTGGGCATCGGACTGCTCCCGGATGTGGTCGACATACTCGAGGCCGGCCTGCCGGTAGACCTCGAGGTTCCGGCGGTTCTGGCCGAAGAAACCGGCGCCCTCGCGGAAAAGGAAATACGTGATCAGCGCGAGCACGATGACCGACACGACGGCGTTGCCCCCGAAGAATGTCTTGATGCAGTCGTCGACCGTGAGGCCCAGCAGCCGCACTCTTTTTTTCTGGATGACAAAGTCCCGGGCGACGGGCGGGGCCGGCGCCGGGACGGGAGCCGGCGGGGCCGGAATGGCGGGCGGGATCATGCGTCAGCGCCCGCGACGAAGCGGCGGGACGCTCCCGGTGTCTTCGGACGTGAGCTCAGGCCGTTTATCATGGGGCGTTGGCCGCGGTCGCAGCGCTTCAACGCAGCGGCACGAAACCAATCTTCTCGGCGATGGCCTGGCCGGCAGTGCTGGTGGTGAACTCGATGAACTTCGCCGCTTCCCCCGTGGGCTCGCCATTGGTGTAATAGAACGTCGGACGCGCGTAGGCGTATCTCTTCGTGAGCACCGTTTCCTTCGAAGGCAGGACCCCGTCGATGGACACCACCTTGATGCCATCCGCCTTGATGTAGGCCAAGCCAACGTACCCAATGCCGTTGGGATTCTTCGCCACCTCCGACGCGATTTGCTCGTTGCCCGCCATCTTTTGGGATGAGCGCGCATAATCGCGCTTCTTCATCGCGAGATCCTTCCAGTCCGAGTACGTGCCGGACGAGGTGTTGCGGGTATAAATTGAAATTTTCCCCGGTTTGCCGCCGACCGCGGACCAGTCGGTGACGTCGCCCGTGAAAATCTGCTCCACCTGGCGGAGCGTCAGCTTCGAGATCGGGCTGTTGGCGTTCACGAC
>JBKJRG010000516.1:0-9528 GCA_046594805.1 Opitutaceae bacterium
TGACCGAAGCCTGCTACATCCCGGCGGCGATGGCCTTGATCACCGACTATCACCGCGGTGACACGCGCTCAGGTGCAGGCCCTCGGCCTTTGAGCGCGTGTCACCGCGGTGATAGTCGGTGATCAAGGCCATCGCCGCCGGGATGTAGCAGGCTTCGGTCAGGCCCATGAGCGCGCGCGTGGCCAGCAGTTGGCCATAGGTCGTGGCGTGCGCCGTCAGCCAGGTGACCACCGACCAAGAAAGCAGGCTGATCACGATCACCCGCGACCGGCTGTAGCGATCGGCCATGAAACCGGCGAACGGGCTGAAGACGCCATAGACCCATAAAAAAATCGCCGTCAGCAGTCCAAACTGCGCGTCGGTCATCGGGATCGCTTCGGTGAGCGAGCCGCGCATGGTCGTGATCATCACGCGGTCGAGATAGTTGAGCAGGCCCACCAGCCAGAGAAGCCCGATGGTCAGCCACGCGCGTGGCAGGAGTTTGTTTTGCGAAGACATTGGCGAAGATAAAGCCAGCCGCTCAGTAACCCTTATCCCAGCGTGGCTCGATGTTGGCGGCGATGGATTCGGAGACCCAGACGTCGGTGCGCAACGTCTGGAGAATGGACTCGGGGACTAGCGGCGTGACAGGGCCGTGCAGCACGAGCCGGGTCGTGAATCGCTGCCACGAGGCGAACGAGCCGTCGACCGTGATGGCGTGGATGTCGATGCGATGCTTCGCGGCGATTACTTCCGCGGGACCGATGGTGGCGGCCTTCGGCGGCACGGCGGCAAGATCGCCGCTCATGCCGAAGCTGCCGTGAAGGGAATTTTGCGCGATGGTCAGCGGGTGCAGCGTGCACACCCTGGGCCCGAGCTGCTTCCATTCGTCAAGCGAGGCGGCGGCAAATTCCGGCGCACCGGGATCGATGAACGCAAGGTGTCCCGCCCAGCCGGGGCCGCTGTAGCAGATGTCGGCGTCACCGAGGTCAGCGAGCATCTTGCCGTAGCACTTGATGTTTTTGTCGTTCGGACCCTGGATGTTTTTCTCCGGCGGCCGGAGCTTCGGATGGAGTTGCGACCAGAAATATTTCTTGAAGGCGTGCATGAACCCGAACTCCCACGTCTCGGGCGCGATCCGGCCATCATCGCTCGCATACTCGTCCATGTTGAACGTGTGGAGCTTTCGGCAATCGACGCGGGCGCGGTTCAGCATGCGCGCCAGCTTGGCGTAGCCCGGCCACGGATTTGGCATGATCATCACGTAGCGTCGGCCCGCTGCCATCGCGGCCTGGATGCGAAAAAACATGTCCGAGATCCAGACGAGTTCGATGTCGGCATCGGGCATCACGGTGATCCGAAAATCCGGATTCCGGTGCCTGGTGATATCCTGCTTTTTGATCCGCCGCACCCGCTCAATGACCTTCAGGTCGCGAAACGGAATGAACTCCGCGGGATTGTACGTGAACTCAGGCGATTTTGTTTTCATAGTGCCCATGAAGGAAGTCGGCCGCCGGAATGCAGGGCCGCGGTGGAGTGATTGAGTCGTGGACGGAAGAGGCGCGGCGAGCCCAAAGGGAAGACGCGATTGGATTTACGGGCGACGCGCTTTCTACGTGCGTTCATAGGTGCATTCTCCGCCGACCCACGTGCGCGCGGGACGGAGATCGTCTTCCCAGAGCACGAGGTCAGCATCGGCGCCGGGCTCAAGCCGGCCTTTGCGGTGGAGGCCAAGCACGCGCGCGGGGTTGAGCGTGCCCATCGCCCAAACCTGTTCCGGCGGGAGATCCAGCCAGCGGAGGAGGTTGGCCATGCCGCGGTCCATCGTGAGCGCGCTGCCAGCGAGGAAGTTTTTCGTGGCGTGGCGGGCCGCGTCGTCGGGCGACACGCGCACCGGATAGCCCCACGGCGTGTCGTAGGTGCCGGCGGGCAGACCGGCGCCGATGTTCGAATCGGTGATGAGAACCACGCCGGCCCACGATTTTGCGGCGACCGCGGCGCGAATTGCGGTCGGATGCACGTGAATGCCGTCGGCAATGAAATCGACGGTCGCGCGGCGATCGGCGAGGATCGCCTCGACGGCGCCGACCGGACGCACGCCGGGATCGGTCTCAGCCGGGGCGTAGAAGACGTCGTAGAAATGCGTGGCGTGCGTGGCGCCGGCCTCGAGCGCAGCTTCGGTCTGTTCGACGCTGGCGCGGGTGTGCGTAAGGAAAACAGCGACGTTCTTCTCGCGCAGCCGGCGGATCACCGGGACGATGTCCGGCGCGTCCGGACTCAGCGACATGATCGCGAGCTGGTCGCCGCACGCCGCGAGGATGCGTTCGAGGAGTGCCAGGTCGCCGGGCAGGGTGGGGCACGCGGCACCGCCGACGGCCATGAACGGGCCCTCGATATGCAGCCCGGGAATGTGGACGTCGCGCACCGATGGAATCGCCGCGGCGATTTCACCGAGTCGCTCCAGCCAGCCGTCGCGAATCTGCGGCACGATCGTCGGGAGCACAGTCGTGACACCGAAGCGGCCGAGTTCGCGCACGGCGGCGCGCAGGCCGTCGGGGCCGGATTCGTAGAGACTGTGCATCACGCCGTGCGTATGCAGATCGATCAAGCCGGGCGTCAGCAGCCGCCCGCGTCCATCGATCCGCTCGGCGTCACGCCCATCGGCGCTGGCCGCTTGGGAAAGGGCACTGGCCAGGACGATCCGTCCGCCGCGCACCAGGACATCGCCGGGCGTCGTTTCGCGGCCGGGGTTCAGGATGCGGACGTCGCGGATGAGGAGCGCGGACATGGGACGTTCAGGCCGCGAGCAGCGCGAGCGCGGTGGCGACGCTGAGACTTTCGTGAACAACGCCCATGTTGAAAAACCCGTGGTCGATCGCGACGTCGCAGCAGCGGCGCGATCCGGGATGGAAGAGGCGGTTGAGCCGGCAGGGGGTCATGGGGGCGGGAGAATCCGAGGCAACGCGGCTATCACGCGTATCCAAGTTCCTTGGCCGTCTCGCCGATGGCTTCGTCGATGAGGTCGAGGCCCTTCAGGAGCGTGGCGTCGTCCATCACGATCGGCGGGCTCATCCGCAGGATATGGCCCGCGGGAATCCACGCGAGGCCTTTGCGGAAGGCCTTCTGGTAAACGAGCGTGCCGGCCTGGTCAAAGGGCTCCTTGGTGCGCCGATCTTTCACGAGCTCGATGCCCATGAGACAGCCCTTGGCGCGGACATCGCCGATGATCTTGTGCGTGGCCTGCATTTGTTTCATGCGGCGCAGCGCGAGCTCCCCGAGGTGGGTCGCGTGTTCGAGGAGATTTTCCTCCTCGATTACCTGGGTCGAGATGAGGGCCGCGGCGCACGCCATTGGATTGCCACCGTAGCTGCTGGAGGCGGAGATGCTCTCGAAGCTTTCCTTGAACGGTTCGCGCACGGCGACACACGTCACCGGAAAGCCATTACCGAAGCCCTTGCCCATCGTGACGACATCCGGGACGACGCCCCAGTGTTCCATGCACAGGAATTTTCCGGTCCGGCCCCAGCTCGTGAGCACCTCATCCGCCATCAAGAGGACTTTCCGGTCATCGCAGAATTTACGGAGCTTCGGAAAAAAGTCATCCGGCGGCATCACGGAGCCGCCCCAACCCTGGATCGGCTCGAGCACGAATCCAGCGACCGCGCCGATTGTGGCCTTGTCGAGGTATTGCCCGTAGAATTCGATGTATTTGTCCGTGTCGATCGTGCCGTCCGGCTTCGTCCACATCGGACGATACGCATCGGGGCGCGGCACCATGTGGGCGCCCGGCGCGCGGGTGGCGCCGTAGACGTGCGAGCGGATGTGGCCGAGGGAAACAGCGCCGTAGGTTTTGCCGTGAAAGTCGTTGAAGCAGCTGATGGTTTCGTGCTTTCCCGTGGCCGCGCGCAGCACGCGAATGCCGGCTTCCACCGCGGCGGTGCCGGAGTCGTAGAGCTGAAAACCGTTGAGGTCGCCCGGGAGGATGGCCGCGAGCTTTTCCATCAACTCCGTCTTGATCGGCGTCGTGAAATCGTGGGCGTTCATCAGCCGAGAGGCCGCTTTGGCGATGCCCTCGCTGATCTTCGGGTGGCAGTGGCCGAGTGTCGTCACGTAGATGCCCGAGGAGAAATCGATGTAGTCGTTCCCGTCGACGTCGCGCAGCACGCAGCCATTGCCGGACTCGAACGACACCGGAAAAAGTTTCACCTGGCTGCTCAGCCCCTTGAAGAACTTGGTGCAGCGATCATGGTAGTGTTTGGACTGCGGTCCCGGCGGCGGCACGGGCAGATGCGGCACGCGCGTGAGATCGACGCGGCCCCAATCCAGGGTGGAAAAGGTTTCGAGGACGGAGGGGCTCATGGGGAAAAGGGTCAGGGTGAAACGGTCACGATCTCGGTGCCGAGTTTGGCGAAGCGCTTCAACGCATCGGCGGGAGCGGCCTCGTCGGTGATGAAGGTGTCGACCTCCGCGAGCGAACCCGAGCGGGCGAGCGCGGTGCGCCCGATCTTGGTATGATCCGCGAGGACACAGCAGCGGGCGGCAACCTTGCGCATCAATTGGTCGACGCGGGCGAGACGTAGATCGGAGTTGTAGATGGAGCCATCGGCGCCGATCGCATCGGCACCTTGAAAGGCGATGTCGGCGGCCAACAGCTCGAGGCAGTGTTCAGTGACCGGACCGGTGAGGTCGGGGCTGCCGCGGCGGATCACGCCGCCGAGCAGGATGACTTCGACGCCCGCGGAATGCTGCAGCTCCGAGGCCACCGCCAGACTCGGCGTGATGACCGTGATGCCCGCGCCATCCTTCAAGAGTGACGCGAGCTCCAGCGTCGTCGTGCCCGTGTCGAGAATGAGGCGCTGACCGGGTTGCACGAGCCGGCGCGCGGTGGCGGCGATGGCGCATTTGGCGGCGCGGTTCTGTTCGCGGCGGTCGCGGTAGTCGAACTCCAGCATCATCCGCTCGGTCAGCATCGCGCCGCCGTGCGTGCGCTGGATGTGCGACTTGTCCTCGAGCGCGGCGAGATCGCGGCGGATCGTCATTTCGCTCACCCCAAATTCCTTCGCGAGCTCGGCGATCGAGACACCGGGCTGTTCCGCGAATCGCTCGCGAATGGTGGATTGCCGGGCGGCTGACGGGAGGTGGCGCACGCTGCCGGGCAAATTCGCCGCGTGTTAGATAATGTCAATAAAATGTGCGGCCTCACATAAAATAACATTTACTCCCCGACCCCCAAAGGCACGCTCTCGTCCACGCTCGCGATGAATTCTTCCGCTGATGTTTCCTCTGCCGCCACGTTGCAGGCGGGTGCCGCCGTGATGGATCTCACGCCGGCGCGGAGTGTTTTTCTTTACGGATATCCGCATGTCGCGCGCGATAGCACGGGTGTGCATGATCCTTTGCAATGCGCCGCGCTCTACCTGCGGCAGGGTGGGGGACACGCGCTCTTTCTGGCGAACGACCTGATTCACGTGAGCAAGCAATTCACGGCTGAAGTGCGCGCGCGGATTACGGCGGAAACCGGCGTGCCCGCCGAAGCGATCGCGATCACGACGACGCACACGCATTCGGGACCGGTGATGGTGGACTATGTGAGCAATTCCGCCGATCCCATCGTGCCGAAACCCGATGCGGAATATCTGACGTGGGTGGCGAGTCAGATGGTGGCCGCGGCGCGCGCAGCGGTGAAAAGCGCGCGGCCTGCGCAGCTCGGGTTTGTCGTGGCGCGTGCGCAGGGCGTCGGCAGCAATCGTCACGATCCGGCGGGTCCGGCCGACCCGGAAGTGCCCGTGCTGGTGGCGCGAGCGCGGGATGGCGGCGCGCCGATCGCAGTGATGCTCGTCTATGCGATGCATCCGACCGTGTTGCACGAAGACTCGACCTTGATCAGCGGAGACTTCCCGTATTTCACGCGGGGTTATCTGCAGGAGCGGGTGCTCGGCGCGGCGTGTCCGGTGCTGTATCACAACGGAGCCTCGGGCAACCAGAGCCCGCGTCACATGACGCACGCCAACACGTTCGAGGAAGCGCAGCGGCTCGGCGAGCTCCTGGGCCGCGCGATTGAGCAAGCGTGGCCGGCGCTGAGGTTTGTCGATCACGCGCCGATCGCAGTGCGACGGCGGGAAGTGGAGTTGAAATTGCGCGTGATGCCGCCGAGCGCGGGCGCGGAGCGGGCGCTGGTGGAGGCGCGCGAGCGGTTTGCGCGATTGCAACGCGAAGGCGCGCCGCGCGCCGCGGTGCGCACGGCAGAATGCGATGTCTTCGGCGCCGAGGAGACGGCAGAGCTCGCCAACGCGGCGCGCGATGGGCGGCTGGAGGCCGCGGCACGCGAGTGCTCGCCGGCGGAGATCCAGGTCATCGCGATCGGGCCGTGGAAATTCGTGTGCTGGCCGGGCGAGTTTTTTGTCGAGTATGCGCTGGAGGTGAAACGTCGCTCGCCGAACACCTTCGTCGTCACGCTCGCGAACGGCGAACTGCAGGCTTACATCGTCACGGCGGAGGCAGACGCGAACGGAGTGTATGAGGCGCGGAATGCGCTCTTCTCGCATCGCAATGGACCGCGGATGGTCGAAGCCACGGTGACGTTGCTCGCGAACGTTGCCGGTGGAGGAAATCACGGGGCGGCGGGTGAGGGATAACGCGCCTTGCCTTCATGCCACTGTTCCTCGGCATTGATCTCGGCACGTCGTATTTCAAGGTCGGCTTGTTCGACGCGTCGGGCGAACTGCGCGGGCTGGGGCGCGTGCCGGTGAACAAGACGGTGCCCGCGCCGCAGCGCTGCGAGCTGGCGGTCGAAGAGTTTTGGCGCGCGCTGCGCCGCGGCCTCGCGGAGGCGCTCGCGCAGGCGGGCGCGTCGGCGCGGGAAATCGCCGGCGTCTCGTATTCCTCGCAGGCCTCGACGTTCCTGCTGCTGGACAAAAACGAAGTGCCGCTGACGCCGTTCATCGTCTGGCCCGATGCGCGCGCCGAACCGGTGGAGCCGGCCCTCGCGGAGTTTGCGCGAACGGAGGTGTTTCGGCGCACGACTGGCTTCGAGGGTCTTTCGCCGCAGGCGGCGCCGGCGAAGTGGCGCTGGTTGCAGCGCAACGCGTCGGCCCTGTGGTCGCGGGCGAGACGCGTGATGACGATTTCCGATTATTTCACGTTCGCGCTGACGGGCGAACGCGCAGGCGATGCGAGTACGGCCGCATTCCTCGCGATTTACGACTTGCGCGAGGGGCGCTGGTGGCCCGAGGGGCTGCGCGAGTTTGGCCTCGAAGCGGAAATGCTCTCGACGCCACTGGCTCCCGGTTCGCCCTGCGGACAGACGAATGCGGGCGCAACGCAACTGCTCGGCCTGCCCGCGGGAATTCCGTTTGCCGTCGGCGCCCTGGATCACCACGTGGCGGCGATTGGCTCCGGGCTGGGACGGCCGGGGGACGCGAGCATTTCGACGGGCACGGTGCTGGCGGCGCTGGTGCTGGTGGATACGCCGACGCCGCAGGCGGGCTGCTATCACGGGCGGCACGTCGACGGGGCGCGGTTCTGGCGATTGGCGTTCGACGCCAACGGCGCGGGCCAACTCGAGGATTATCAGCGGCAGTCGGCGCCGAATCTAAGTATCGAAGAACTGCTTGCACTGGCCGCGCGCGCCCCGGCGGGGACCGCGTGGCCCTGCGAAACGGCCACGGACGCCGGCGTGGCCGTGCGCGCGATCCTGGAGGGCGTGGCGGCGAGTCACCGCGATCTTTTGCAACGGGTCGCGGCTGGCGCGCGTGACGGCCGCGAGGTCCGCCGCGTGATTGCCACGGGTGGCGGTGCGCGGAGCCCACTGTGGCTCCAGATCGATGCGGACATGCTCGGTCTGCCCATCGTGACGTCCGTTTGTCTCGAGCGCGCGTGTCTCGGAGCGGCGGCGTTCGCCGCGGTGGCGGCCCGCATTTACCGGACGGTGGCGGAAGCGACGCAGGCGATGGTGCGGCCTGATCGCGTTTTTGAGCCAGATCCGAAACGGGTGGCGCTTTATCGCGAACTGGCACGCTGAGGCGTTGTGAATACGACGGCCATCGGGAGTGCGATAGTATTTCGACGAACGGATGAGTAGCGGGCAGATTGCGACCGACTGCCGAAACACTGCACCCGCCCTGTCGAGTTTCACCATCGAATGCCTTGGACGCGTTGCTGGCGATAGGTCGACGGATTTTGTCCGACATACTGGCTGCAGTTGCGGCTGAAAAGGGAGAGAGTGCTGAAGCCTGCCGCTCTTGCGATCTCCGTCAGGGTGCGGTCGGAGTCGATCAACCAGGTCTTCGCGCTTTCGAGTCGGACGGTGCGCAGATAATCGAACACGGTCTGGCCGGTGACCTTGCGAAACACCCGCGTGAAACACCCGCGCGAGGTGCTCTTCGCTCAACTTCATGTGCCACGCGATCTGGCCGAGCGTGAGTGGCTGCGCAAAATTGCGGCGCAAAAATTCCTTGGCTTGATTGACCACAAAGGCCTGGCCCGTCCCGGCGGATTTGGCGACGGCGGGGCGTTCATGGAGGCGCCGGGCCACGTGGACGAGGAGGTTGGTGCAGAGCGCACGCATGCGATGCCGGATGCCGGGCCGGTGTTCTTCCGCTTCGCGTCGGATTGCCCGCATGATTTCTTGCATCGGCGCGTCCTGTGCCTCCGGCAAATGCCGGATCTCGGTGAAGTGATGTTGGACGAAGGCAGTGAGATCGGCCTCGGGGTCGCCCCTGACAGCGACTTTTGTCGTAGGGTGCCCCGGGGCGGAGAGCGGCGGAACGTGAAGGGCAATTTTCAGGACGTGGATGCGCGCCCAGTCGCTGGCTTTGACTTTGCGATAGTGCTGCCGGCACGTCCGCGGCACCACGCAGATGTCGCCGGCGTTCATTGGGAAAATCCCCGCGCCTTCGCTCTCCTGCACGCAGTCCGCCTGAAGAAAAAACAACAGCTTCACCTCCGCTTTGCGCACCAACAGTTCGCCGCTGCGCGGAATGACGAGGCCCAGCTCCGACACACTGACGAAGGGCCGTCCGAGCCGCTCGATGGAAGGAAAGGTCATGGCCAATGTTGTCGTTGCGCAGGGCGTAATTGTCAGGAGACGGGGCAACCGGAAGACTCAGTTCATGCCGCGTTTCATTTTCCCAGGAAATGGCAATGCTCGTGTGCAGAGAAACTTGCGTAACAGCACCGTCGAGTTCGAGTCTGTTTGCCCGCTTCATTTTAGGAAAGGCGACGACTTTCTGTCCGTCGCTTTTTTTATGCCCGGACGGTAAGTTCTGCTGGTCCCGACCGCTCCGGCGGATTTCGATCGCGCGGAGTTGCCGGCAGGGGACTTGGCCCTCAATGATGCGCGACTCGCCCTATTCCCCTCTATGATCTCCACTCCAAAATCCCCCGCGTTGCGCCGTTTTTTGATCGGCAGCGTCTTCTTTTTGACGGGTTTCGCTGCTTTTGGCGGTGACGCCGGTGCCAAGATCAAGGTGCTGATTGTCGACGGCCAGAACAACCATGCCTGGGCGACCACCACTCCGATGCTGAAGCGGATCCTCGAGGATTCGGGCC
>JBKJRG010000555.1:0-7120 GCA_046594805.1 Opitutaceae bacterium
ATATTGTTGATGTCGAAAAAGACGTCGTAGCGGCGATTGAAGCTGTACTGGAACTTCACATCGTACATCAGCCGTTCCTCGTTGTAGACGTCGATGCCCGTGACGGTGCTCTTGTACTTCAGCGCGGTCCAGTTGGCCAGCAGGCGGAGATCCAGACCACGGTAGCGGAAATTGATTCCGGCATTGCCGCTGCGCGGCGCGAGATTGGCCAGTTGCGTCGTTTGGGTCAGTCCGCCAAAATCCCCCTTGGACTGCAGGTAGGTGAAATTGGCGAAGCTCCCCAGGCCCTTCCAGATGCCCGGCAGGAAACTGTATTGTTGCTGGTAACTGGCCTCGATCCCGCGCACCCGGGCATTGCCGATGTTGCGGGTGGTCGAGAGGGTATATCCCGCGTAAAGGCCGCTGCCGTCGAGGCCGCTGGTCGGCACGGTCGAGGAAAAGGTGCGGAAGTAGTCGCTGATTTCCTTCAGGAACGCCCCGACGCTGAAGAGGCCGACCGGCTCGAAATATTTCTCCACGCTCACTTCGAAGTTATTCGAATGATACGGTTTCAGGTCGGGATTCCCGGTCGAAACCGTGTTGGTCTCGAGGTTTTCGGTCACGGTGGGGATCAGGTTCGGCACGGGCGGGCGTGAAATGGCGCGGTTAAAACTCGCCCGCACCAGCAGCGATTCCGCGGGCTCGTAGACGAAATGCAGCCCGGGAAACACGTCGCGGTACTGGCCGGCCGAGGTGTTGCGCCGGACGAAGGAACGCTGGGCGCGCGCGGCGTTGGCCGCGACGACCACCGGGTCAAGGCTGGCGCCGCCGACGCTGCTGCCGCCCCACGAAGCGGTGGTATTGCGGACCCACGCGGTGCCCTGGGTTTCCGTCTCTTCCAGCCGCACGCCGCCCAGCACGCGCAGCCGTCCGAGCTTCAGCGATCCCTGGATGTAGCCCGCCGTAATCGTTTCCTTGAATTTGGCCCGGCTGTTCTGGGAGGTGGCATAGCTGTTGTACGCGTCGCTGGCGGTTTGCCGCCAGTAGCCCGCGGGTGCGCCCTGCGGGTTGGTCATGAACGGGAACGGGCCGTAACGCCCCCCGCTCTGCTTGTAGCGGAGGTCCGCATACGGAGTCATCGCATCGTCGATCGAATTCGGGATGCCGTCCTGCCCGACCCAGGTATGGACGCCGAGGTGGGTAAAGGGATTGCGGCTGTCGTCCGCCCACTTCACGCCGAGCTTGATCGTGGCGGGCACGGCCGCTTCGAATTTCTTGGTCAGGTCCGCGCGGAAGCCGGACAGATCATTCCCGGCCTTGTAAGACTGTTTCTGCATCGTGCTCATGTTGTAGCTGGCCGGATCATAGATCGAAGGTCCCGCCGTCTGGTTGAAAATCGGGTACCATGGGTCCTGGCCGCGGCGATCGATCTCGAAGCCGATGCCGGTGGGGTTCGTGGTGCGGGCCTGTGCGCGAATCCAACCCGGGTAAGAGATGTCGGCGTGCGAGTAGCTGCCGCGAATATTCAGCGTAGCGGAACGCTGGAAAAACTTGAACTCCGTCCCGCCGCTCAGCGCGTAGTTGCGCGAGTTCTTGGTGAAGGCCGGGGTCGATTCGCTGATCGCCACCGAGGCCGCATGCGGCAGGAGGAAGGAGTGGTCGTAGGTGCTGTCAGGCGTAAAGTTCGCCGCCGTCGCGGCCGGGTTGCCGATGCCGGGGCGATAGTATTGCTGATATTGATCGTTCGTGTTAAAAGAAAGCTTCAGGAACAGGTAGGCGTCCGGCGTCAGCTTGTAGTCGACGCTCAACCCGACATTCCGCGCCTCCGCCTCGTAGCCGATGTCCCCGGAGCCGAAGGCGCGCGTCAGCGGATTGGCGGTGTTGGGGTTCAGGTAGACCTGGGCAAAATTAAAGAGGACGCCGCCCGGGCCCGCTTCGTCCTGGGTGGTGGCGGAGACGCGACGACTCAGGTTGAAGGCGACGCCCAGGTTATTTCGGCCGCCCAACACGCTGTACACATCCGAATAGGACAAGGTGAAGAGGTCGAGGGAGTCGGGCCGGTCGCGGAACGGGCTGTCATCGAAACCGCGGTAGCGCCACATCACCCCGCCGGTGACGACAACCCGGCGCCCGGGCAAATCGAACGCCCGCCGGGAAACGAGGTTCACGAAGCCCGCCACGGCATTGGCGTCCTGATCCGGCTGCGGCGCCTTGATTAATTCCACCGACTCGAGATTGCCGGTGCCAAGTTGTTCAATCTGGTAGTCGCGGCTGGCGGATGTGCCGGTGGAGGTCGCCATCCGGTCGCCGTCGACCATCAGCGAGGAAAAGCCCGGGCCCATCCCGCGCACGTAGAGCGTGCGCACCTCGCTGCCCACAATGTCCGTGGAGATTCCCGGCAGCCGCTGGATCAATTCGCCGGGATTGGCCGCGGGATTGCCGAAGGTGTCGGTGGCCGCCACCCACTTGGGGTTCTCGGACTGGCGCTGGGCCTGGATGGCGAGCGCGCTGCCTTCCCGGACCCCCTTCACCGCGAACGCATCGAGCCGATAGACGCCGGAAGTGAGCTGCACGTCCTTCACTGCCTGCTCGCCGGCGCGGACGGACACCGGCACGCGTTGCGCGTCGAGCCCGACAAAATTCACCAACAGCGTGTAATCGCCGGGCGGTAGCCCCAGGTTGTAACTACCGCCGCGCTCAGCGGTGGCACTGACGGTGCTACCCTCGACCGAAACCAGGGCGCCCGGGAGAAAATCCCCGGTGGCCTGGTTCGACACGGTGCCGGTGACGCTCCCGGAACGGACTCCCTGCGCGGCAAGGGTTGCAGCCAGGGCGAGGGACAGCGCAACAAGGGCGCGACGAAGGCAGGTAGGAATCGGATTCATGGTCAGACGGGATGGGCTGAAAGAGCGGCCGTTCAGCCAACGGCGGTGCGGTGCTGCGGCGGGGCTGCCCCGCGAAGGGTTCGTAACCGATAGGTTACTTTACTGGTTTCTTGGCAAGGAGATTCTGGCGCAGCGGGAATCTCCCAACCGCCACGGTCTCATTCAACCGAGTCTCACGACTGCAGGAGAAATAGCCTTGCCCGGCACGAAGGCCGGGCGGTTACTCCGTGCGATGAGTACCCCGCATTCTCCCGCTGTGCATCGGATTACCCTGCGCTCCCGCCCTCTGGGAGCATGCGTGAAGGCGAGGTCTTACGACCCAAACCGCGCGACGGCATGGCGACAAGCGCCAGCCCTACCACGAAAATATTCGTCGTCCTTGGTAGGGCTGCCGCTCGCCGGCACGCCGACGCGGTGCACGCGACCGAATACCCTAGACTCCCGCCCTCCTCGCGAGCCGTCGCGCAGTGTGGACCGGAAGACCGCGCGTCCGTGCCTGGGCCGTCACGTGCCACGCCTGCTCCTGCTCGCCTTTTGGTCTGTGGCTTCTGTTTTTGCGGCCGCCCCCACGGCGAAGACCACACCTCAAGGCCAATGGCGCGTCGGCACCGCCCGGGAAAAAATCACCCCGCCCGCGGGGTTATGGATGACCGGATACGCCGTCCGCGACCGGCCGGCCGAAGGCACCGCCCAGGAACTCTGGACCAAGGCGCTGGCGTTTTCCGATCCCGTGGGCAATCGCGGCGTCCTCCTGACCCTGGATATGTGCGGCATCTCGCGCGAACTTTCCGATCATGTCGCCGCCGAGCTTGGACGCCGTTACCAACTGCCGCGCAGCGCGGTCATGACGAATGTTTCGCACACCCATTGCTCGCCGATGCTGCACGGCAATCTCAGCGGGCTGCGCATCATCCCGGCCGATGGCCTGCAAAAAGCGGAGGTCTATACCCGCGAATTGGGGCAGAAGATGATCCGCGCCGCTGCGTCCGCGCTGGATTCGCTCCAGCCGGCGACCATCGGCTGGGGTGAGGACGCCGCGCACTTCGGCATCAATCGCCGCGAAAATGCCGAGAAGGATGTCGCGGAACGCCGCGCCGCCGGGACGCTGCAGGGGCCCTTCGATCCGCGCGTGCCTGTTCTCGCCGTGCGCACCGCCAGTGGAGAGCTGAAGGCGATGCTCGTCTCTTACGCGTGCCACAACACCACGCTCGATATCATGGAATGGCACGGTGACTACGCCGGCAGCGCGCAGGTGGAACTCGAGCGCCGTCATCCCGGGGCCACGGTGCTGTTCGCCATTGGTTGTGGAGCGGACGCCAACCCGTCCCCGCGCCGCTCCATTGCTCTCGCCGATCAACATGGGCGCGAGCTGGCGGACGCGGCCGACCGCGCGCTCGGCAAAACGCTCACCCGGATCGAGGGCCCGTTCGCATCGGCGTTCGACGACATCACCCTCACCTTCGCCCGGAAGCCCACCGAGGAGGAGCTGCGCGAAGCGTGGGAAAAGGATCAGCCGAACAAGGAAATGTACCAGGCGTGGTCTGCTTCGGTGCGGGAACAGCTTCGCCGCAAGGGCGACGACATTTTGAACTATACGTACCCGATTCAAGCCTGGCGGTTGGGCAATCTCTCCTGGGTCGCGCTCGCGGGCGAAGTGGTGATCGATTATTCGATCCGGCTGCGCCAGGAGCTGGGGACCAATCTCTGGGTGTTCGGGTATTGCACCGACGTCATGGCCTATATTCCCAGCGAACGAGTCCTGAAGGAAGGTCGCTACGAGGGAAAAACGTCGATGGTACCCTACGCGCGGCCGAGTGAGTGGAACCCGGGTCTGGAGGATAAAATCGTGGCGAAGACGACCGAGCTGGTCGCGAAGACGCGCGCGAAATAGTCGGTTGGTTTTCTCGGGAGGTGGGGCTGGCTCTCCGAGCCGGCCTGGGTTGAGGGCCCATTCGCAGCTCGAGCGCGTACTCGCACGTTGGAACCCCGGCCGGTTCGGAGAACCAGCCCCACCTTCAATCGGTTACACCGTGTAATGCTTCGCCACCTTGCGCACCGCCGCGGCGGTCTCGCGGATCAGCGCTTCGTCCATCGACTCATTCAACGGACACTGGATGCCCGTCGCCAGAATCGCTTCCGCCTCGGGACACTTGACCTGGGTGTAATCCATTTTGGTCAGCCCCATTTCCTTGATCGGCCAGCGACCGGCGAAGAACCCGTGCTGCTGGAAATACGGCAGCCGGTAGATCGGCACCGGGATGTATCCGGCGTTGCAGGTCACTCCTTCGGCGCGCAATGCCGCCACGAATTCCGCCCGGGTGCCGCGCAGGCGCTCGACGCGCAGCCGGAAATAGAAAAACCAGAATGTCCCGCGATCCGCGGCGTCGAGGGCCGGCGGCATCACGGCCGGCAGATTGGAAATACCCTCGATCAGCAACCGCCCGAGTGCGGCCCGCCTGGTGGCGATGGCTTCGAGCCGCTGTAATTGCACCGCGCCGAAGCCCGCCTGCAATTCACTCATCCGGTAATTCGTCGCGAGCACGGCGGTCTTGTCCCACGTGTACCCGGCGTCGTAGCGATCATTGCCTTTGTCGGAAAATTTCAAGAGCGCCGGCCCTATCTTCGGATCGTTCGACGCCACCACCCCACCCTCGCCGGCACCGATATGCTTCGAGTTCATCAGCGAGAAGCAGGCGACGTCGCCGATCGAACCCACGGGCTTGCCGCGATACTGCGCGCCCCACGCCTGCGCGCAGTCCTCGATCAGAATCAGCCCGTGCTTTTTCGCCAGCGCCTGCAGCGGCGCCAGGTCGCAGGGCGTGCCCGCGAGGTGAACCGCCACGATGGCCTTCGTGCGCGAGGTAATGCAGCGCTCCACAGACATTGGATCAAGATTGTAGGTCGCCGGCCCCAGGTCGGCGAACACGGGCACGCCCTGTTGGAAAAGTATGCCCGACACGGTGCCGATATCGGTGATGGGTGTCGTGATCACCTCATCGCCCGGCGCGATGCCCGCCGCGGCGATGGCAATATGCACCGCGGCCGTGCCGGAGGAGCAGGTGACGACGTGCTCGCTCGGGCAATGCTGCTTGAACCGTTCAATGAAGAGCGCCGTCTGCTTGTTGTTCACCCTTCCCTGCCAGTACGAAAGCGACGGTTGGTCCACCACCGTGCTGAGTTGCTGACGTTCGCGATCGTCCCAGCGCACCCACTTGCCTGGCTTGGCCTGCACGCTCTTTTCGCCACCCTGTTGGGCGAGCTTCGCCAGATCGGGCAACGCGGCTTTTTCCGCCGCGCCGGCTGGCAGACGGGTCGCCAGCAGCGCGACCGAATTGGCGACGATGAACTTCCGGCGGGTAAGTCTTGAGAGCATGGCGAAATGGTCAGGACAATTTTGCGCCGGGAGAACGAATCCCGCAGTGGGCGCGAACGCTGCGGAGGTAAAGCTCATGCAGTTGCCGCGTCACCGGGCCCGGCATGCCATCGCGGACGCGCGCATCATCGATCCGGCTGACCGGGATGATTTCCCGGAGGCTGGAACTGATGAACACCTCGTCGGCCTGGGCAAGAATCGCGCGCGAAAGCGGTGCCCGGGTGATTTTGAATCCAGCTCTGGCCGCGAGACCGAGGAGATGTTCCATGGTGATGGCCTCCAGGATATCGTCGCGCGCAGAAAAAATCTCCTGCCCGCGGATTGCACCGATGCTAAAAGTCGTGCCTTCTAGGATGTCGCCCTGGGCATCGCAAAAAACCACCTCGTCGTAGCCCCGCGACCGCGCTTGGACGGTTTCCCAAACCCCGGCGAGGTACGTGGTGGACTTGGCGAGCGGGAACGTTCGCGCCAGTGCCGACCGTGCCAGTGCAACCCCTTCCGTGAGCTGGCGCGCCGGAAACGGGCGCACCGCATCCACCAGGACCATGAGACGTTCGCGGCCTTCCGGAACCATTCCGGTGGCCGGACCAGCCGTGAGATACATCCGAATGGAGCTGTCCGGAAATGAGTTCGCCTCCAGGGCCTTCGCGATAATTCCCGCGAGTTCCAGGCGCGTCACCGGGAGTTTCAGGCCCAGCAGTTCGCAGGTGCGCTCAAAGCGGGCCAGATGCGCGTCGAGCAGGAACGGGATCGGCCCATAGGTGCGGAGCGCGTCGAAGGCCGCATAGCCGCGGCTGAAGCCCAGATCCCCCACGGGAACCACGGCGTCCGCCTGGTCCACCAGACGGCCATCGATCCAATATTTCGCCTTGGCCGCAGCGGC
>JBKJRG010000589.1:0-7603 GCA_046594805.1 Opitutaceae bacterium
GTTTCCATTGCCGCATCGTACGATGACCAAAACGGCACGAACGCTCTTTTAGTAGGATTTCAGCTGAGGCAACGGCGCCCCCAAGTAAGATTTTCGGTGAGGCAATGCGGGGGTCCAAGGGCCGACCGGTTGTAGGCCAGCTCGCGAGCTGGCCTACAATTCCGGATTTGGATCGGAGCCCACTGCCTTTGTCTGCTCCGTGAGCTCCCCACCTTCGCTAAAGCTACGGCGGGCGGGCTGTGGGCTGCGCTCCCACCTTCGCCAAGGCCACGGCGGGCAGGCCGTGACCTCCGTGACAGAGATCGCGGATGGGGATTTTCCTCTTTTGCTGGATCTTCTTTCTGCCGTTTTCCGCCGCTCCGGCCGGTTTCCCGCAGCGTCTGCGGCCTGGCTTTGGGTTTTTTGGCCGCTCTTACGATGCGGCGATGGCCTCAGCCACAAATTGGTTCAGGCTTTCACCTTTGGCCGCCGCTTTGAGCGCCGCCTTTTGATGAACCGCGGGAGGGACGCGCACGACAAACTTGCCACTGTAGCTTTTCCCGGCGGTTCCATCCGGCAACGGATGGCCGTCACGCAACATGATTCCGATCCATTCTTCCACAATCGTGCTCAATCGAGCCAGCACTTCGGACTCGGTAGCCCCATGGCAGGCCTGTCCGATAATCGGCGGCGCGCTCCCAATGTAACAATTGTCCTTATCGCTCCATTCGATGACCTTGAGATAGCGACGGGCGATTTCCCTAACCTTGGCGGCATTGCTTTTCATTGCTGGGATTGATGGATGGCATTTCGGACCTGTTTCTCCTGATAGTGCTTCGCGTCTCCACCGGGTTTTCCGTCCAGCGTGACTCGGCCGGCCTTGGGATGGATGAAGTTTTTGTGGTCACCCTTTCCGCCGCGATTCACGAATCCAGCGCGCTCCAAGTCGGAGATGAGCTGGCGAATCTTGCGCGGCACAAGTTCAGTATCATTGTGATACCGGACTTTGCCTCAAGTCAATTGTTGCGGTCGTTTTTCCGCGCGCAGAGCGCGCGCCGACGCCGTAGCCTTGGCGAAGGTGGGAGGTCACGGAGCCAATCCCCCGGCGTTGGTGAGCCCGAGCCCCTTTCGCGGCCTTCGCGGCTTCGCGTGAGCCCGCCATCTCAGAGAAAGATAAAAAGAGGAAGAGAAAGCGCCTGACCAAGCATTTGGACCGCGGATTACGCGGATAACGCGCTGCTCACGCGAAGGCGCGAAGCCGCGAAAGATCAACGGTGCCCCAAGTTGTAGGCCAGCTCGCTGAGCTGGCTCCGAACCAGCCAGCTCGGCGGCTGGCTCCGCTCCGCCGGGGCGTCACAGCTCTTCTTCCCCGAGCGCGCGCGCGACGGCGTCGCGGCGGGTGAAATAATAGAGGGCCAGGCCGCCTTGGTAAAAGACCGACAGGATCAGCACCATCCAGAAGCCAAGCCGATAAACCAGGATGAGATAGTCGCGGACGGGCAGGCCGGCTTGGGCCGCGTTCAACTCGAGCATCGGGCGCAGCTCATCGGGGATTGGCGGCAACTCGACATGCCACAAACGCAGTCCGCAATAGCTGCCGATGGAAACGAAGAGGAAGAACTGGCTGCCCACCAGCCAGGTAACGCCGCGCGGCTCGGCTTCCCGCAGCAGGGCCGCGCCGTGGTATTCGACCGCGCCCGCGCCCGCCACGAGGAGTCCGATGATGGCCCCGAGGTAATCGCCGGCCATCGCGGAGACCAAGGCGAAGAAACCGGCGACGAACACCACGCTCGTGCCGTGCACCCGGCCGACGCGTTCCACGCGGGCGAGACTGACCTGGGGCAGGACGGGGGGTTGCGGCATGGGAGGTTTGTCATTCCTGTGTGCGCACCGAAGCTCAAGCCTGTTGTTTGGCGCGAGCGTTCGAGCAGAGCCTCACGCGAAGCCGCGAAGGGCGCGAAAAAATGGCAGACGAATTCAGAAGCCAGGCGCCCTTCCTGGTTTCATGGCTTCTGAATTAATCGGGATTGCAGGCCAGCCGCCGAGCTGGCTGGTTCGGAGCCAGCTCAGCGAGCTGGCCTACAAACTTGGGGCACCGTTGATCCTTCGCGGCTTCGCGCCTTCGCGTGAGCGGATTGCTCCGCCGCCTCCAACCCAATCCTCGATCTTGTCACAGAGGGCACGGAGCGCGGCCCACGGAGGTCACGGAGCAAACATTTTCGACCTCTGAATTTTACAGAACAAAGAGAACAAAGACCCGAAGGTGTCCGCGCCCTTTGTTTCCTTCGTTGCCTTCTGTAAAATGGATTGAGGTTCGAGTTTGGTTGTGGCTTCGCCGCGCTAGACCCTCCGTGACGAAAGATTGGGAAATTCGACTTTCTGATTTCCACATTGGGATCGAGGTCTGGCGCGCGCATTGATTAGTGCTCACCTTGTTCCCCCGCGCCCGTGCCCGCCAATCCACCTTTCCCCTTCCGCCTCGAGTTCCCGCCTGAGCTGCCCATCAGCGTCCGGGCGGAGGAGATTACCGCGTCGATCCAGGCGAACCAGGTCGTAATTCTCGCCGGCGAGACAGGGTCGGGCAAGACGACACAGATTCCCAAGATGTGCCTCGCCGCCGGGCGCGGCGTGCAGGGGCGGATCGCGTGCACGCAGCCGCGCCGGGTGGCGGCGCTTTCGATCTCACGCCGGGTGGCGGAGGAACTCGGGGTGGAGTGGGGCCGCGAGGTCGGGTGCAAGATTCGCTTCCAGGACCAGACCTCGAAGGGGACGGTGATCAAGTTCCTCACCGACGGCATGCTGCTGGCCGAGGTGCAGGGCGACCCGCTGCTGCGGGAATACGACACGATCATCATCGACGAGGCGCACGAGCGGTCGCTCAACATTGATTTTCTGCTGGGCCATCTGCGGCAGCTCCGCCACACCCGGCCGGACCTCAAGATCATTGTCACCTCCGCCACCATCGACACCGCGGCGTTCAGCGAGGCATTCGAGGGGGCGCCGGTGGTGCTGGTGGAAGGGCGCGCGTTCCCGGTCGAGGTGATTTATGCGCCGCTCGATGAGCTGGGGCGCGACTACAACGACAACGACGAGAATGAGGACAAGGAAGATGCCGCCGCGGTCGCGTCCGCGAAGGCCGAGGCGTTGCATTACATCGATGGCGCGGTCGAGGCGATCGAGCGCATCCTGCGCGACAGCAACAGCGGCGACCTGCTGGTCTTTCTGCCGAGCGAGCGCGATATTCGCGACGTGGGAGATCTGCTGGACGGTCGCGGGCTGCGGGGCTGCGAAATCGTGCCGCTCTTCGGACGGCTCTCGAATGCCGAACAGCAACGGGTGTTCGCCTCGAGCCAGCGGAGGAAAATTGTCCTCGCGACCAACATCGCCGAGACCTCGCTGACCATCCCCGGCATCCGGTTCGTCGTCGACACCGGGCTGGCGCGGATCAGCCGGTACTCGCCCCAGGCGCGGACGCGCCGGCTCCCGATCGAGGAGATCGCCCAATCCAGCGCGGACCAGCGGAAGGGGCGGGCGGGGCGCGTGGCGGCCGGCGTGTGCGTGCGGCTTTATTCGGAAAAGGATTTTCTGGAACGGCCGCGTTTCACCCAGCCGGAAATCCAGCGCGCCAATCTCGCCGATGTGATCCTGCGGATGAAGGCATTCCGGCTGGGGGACATCGAGCGGTTCCCTTTCATCAATATGCCCGCGGCCAAATCGATTCGCGCCGGGTACTCGTTGCTGGAGGAGTTGGGGGCGATGGCAGAAGAGGGGGATGCGGCGCCCTTGCCGCGTGCCGAAGCGGGCGAGGGCGCCCGCCCCCCATCATCCCGGCAGCTGACGCCCATCGGCCGCGAACTGGCGCGGCTGCCGGTCGATCCCACGGTGGGCCGGATGATCCTGCAGGCGCGAACGGAAAAAGCGCTGCGGGAGGTCGTGATTATTGCCGCGGGACTTTCGATCCAGGATCCGCGCGAGCGGCCGCTGGACAAGCAACAGCAGGCCGACACCGCGCACCGGCGTTTCGCGCATCCGGATTCCGATTTCCTCACCTTGCTGAACATCTGGGAGGCGTATCACGGCGAATTCGAGGCGATGACCCAGGCAAAGCTGCGACGTTTCTGCCGCGAACATTTTCTCAGTTACACGCGGATGCGGGAATGGCGCGACGTGCATACGCAGCTGATCGATGTCCTGCGTGAGCGCGACGATTTCCGGATGACCTCGGCGCTCGACGCCGTGCAGCCGAAGGGAGAACCGGCCGGGCGCGCGGGCGGGAAGGCCGCGCCGCCACAGGGTGGGGGTCGGTCAGCCCACCAGCGCGCCGCCGAGACGCCGGACGTCCTGGCGTTTGGCGCGCCGTCCTACCGCGCCATTCATCGCAGCATCCTGGCGGGTCTCCTCGGCAACATCGCGCACCTCGACGAGGAAAATGGCGGCTACAAGGCGACGCACGATCGCAAGGTGACGCTGTTTCCCGGCTCGGTGTTGTTTCGGCGGGAGGAGAGAAAGAGGAAGCCGTCTGCCGCCGACGCCAAGGCCAGGACGGACAAGTCCGACCAGCGTTTGCCGCGCTGGATCATGGCGTCGGAGATCGTGGAGACGACGCGGCTGTATGCGCGCACGTGCGCGCGGCTGGATCCACAGTGGGCGCTCGAGCTGGCGGCGCATGTGGTGCGCTTGGCGCACAGCGAGCCGTTCTGGAACGAGGCTGGCGGGCGCGTGATGGTGAAACAGCGGACGCGCCTGTACGGGCTCGAGCTCGACAGCCGCGCGGTCAGTTACGGCCGGATCGACCCGCGGCATGCGACGGAGATTTTCATCCGGGAAGGGCTGGTGAATGACACCATCACTTTTCCGCTGGATTTCATCGCGCACAACCGGGCCGTGCGCGAAAAGCTGGAAGACCTGCTGACGCGCGCGCGCGACAGCGGCTACCTGAATCTGGATGAGGCGGCGTATCGGTTTTATGTTTCGAGGCTGGGTGTAGGGGCGTCGCTTGACGACGCCCGGGCGCCGTCAAGCGGCGCCCCTACAGTCGGACTCTCCTCCGTAGCGGAGTTGGTCGACCTCGTGCGCAGTCGGCGGGGCGCGGAGCCGCGGTTTCTTTTCATGGCGCCGGAGGATTTGCGCGATCCGGATACCATCGAGCACGATGCGGCTGCCTTCCCGGAAGCGGTGCCGATCGAGAATCGGGCGATGCCGCTTAATTATGCCTACAAGCCGGGGCAGGCCGATGATGGCGTGACGCTGGAGGTGTCGGTGAACGAGGCCGCGGCGTTGACGCCGTCGGCGCTGGATTGGGCGGTGCCGGGGCATCTCGAGCCGAAGGTGGAGCATTATCTGCGGGCGCTGCCCAAGGAGTTGCGGCGGGGCTTCGTGCCACTCGCCGAAAGCGCGAAAGCGCTCACGACCCAGCTGGCGTCGCGCGATCGGTTGACGGACCGCCGGGAGTCCCTGACCGAGGAGCTCGCCGCGCAGATTGCCGAGCAATTCCGGATTGCGATCGATCCCGCGGTCTGGGCGGACAAGCCGCCACCGGAGCACTTGCGCGTCCGCGTGCGGGTGGTCGATGGCGCGGGCCGGGAATTATGCGCGAGCCGGGAACTGACGGAGGTGCGCGCGGCGCTGGCGCGGCAGGCCCGCGAGGCGAGCGTCGCGGTCGCGCGGGAAGATCCGGCGGCGTGGAAAGCGGCGCGCGCCCAATGGGAAACGCCCGAACAGGTCGCGTGGACCTTTGCCGATTTGCCGGAGCGGGTGCGCGTGACCGAGCAGGCCGGTGCGCCCGTGCATGCTTTCCCCGGACTGCAAGCGGGACGCGACGGCGTGGCGCGGCGGCTGTTCAAAACGCCGGAGGAGGCGCGCGAGGCGACCCGCCGCGGAATTGCGGCCCTGCTGGAACGTCAGCTCGGCCCGGATTTGATGTGGACGGAGCGCGACCTGCGTGGGTTGCGGGAGCTCGGTGCCCTGACCGCGACCCTCGGGCCGCTCGATGCGCTGCAGGAACAGGCGTTCGAGTCCGTGCGACGGTGGATCACCGATCCCGTCCGGGTAGCGACGAGCGTGGGCGACGCGAAATCCGCGAACGGTCCACTCGCTCACGCTCGTGGCTACACGGCAGCGGCGTTCGCGGCGGCGGTCGCAACGGCGAAGAGCGAGCTGCGCGGGCTCGTGCCACGGCTTGTCGATTTGTTGCGGCAGATTCTCACGTTGCGCCAGGAGCTCCTGGTGGCACCGGAGCGGTATGCGGGGATGGACCAGGATCTCGCGGCGCTGCTGCCGCCGGATTTCCTGCGGCGGACACCGTTTGCGCAGTTGCCGCACCTCGCGCGTTACCTGAAGGCGATGAAGCTGCGGGCCGAGCGGAGCCGGAAAAACCTGGCGAAGGACGCGGAGCGCGCGGCCGAGCTCGCACCTTATGTGGCCGCCGCGGAGCAGTGGCGCGGTCGCGAGGGCGGGGAGGCGTTTCGCTGGCTGGTGGAGGAATTTCGCGTGAGCCTGTTCGCGCAGGAGCTGGGGACGGCCGAACCGGTTTCCGCGGTGAAGCTCGACCGGGCGCTGGCGGCGCTGAAGTCCGGTGGCGCGAGGGTGGAGGTCGCGGCCGAGGCGCCGGCCCCGGCGCCCAAGCCGATCGTTTCAGCCCCGGTCGCGGGGAAGAAGAGCGGGCCGTTGAAGAACTTGAACGCGCTGGATAAGTTGTTTCAGCGGTAGGGGGGCGCGCGTAGCGCGGAGTTTTGAGTTTGGGGTTTGGAGTTTTGAGTTGAAGGACGATCAACTGGAATCAAACCCCGGGGCGGGGGCGCCCCGGCCCCATCGATCGCTTTCTTTTCCTACGCTTCTTCCACGCGGTTTGGCAGCTCGTTGCGGTCGTCAGGGCGGCTGGGGAAATGTTCGGCGAGCAGGGCGCCGGCGCGTTCGATGCCGAGGACGAGGCCGTCGGTGAAATGATCCTGTTTGAAGTGCTCGCTCATGGCGGTGGCGAGCTCGCGCCAGAACGTTTCCCCGCATTTGGCATGAATGGCCGTGTCGCCGATCACGGCAAAGGTGCGCGAGCGGGGCGCGAGGAAAATCAGGACGCCATTGCGCGCGGCGGTCTTGGTCATGCCGAGTCGTTCAAAATGCTTTTGCGCGGCCGTGATCGCGTCCGGTGCCAGCTCGCCCGCGATCAGGACGCGCACCTCGCCGGAGGTGCGCCGCTCGGCGGCCTCGATCGCCGTTACGACCCGGGCGTGGTCAATGGCGGGACTGGTGGGAGAGGGTGACATCACCATCTCCCTCCCGCTCCGCCGCCACCGAAACTGCCACCGCCGCCTGAAAAAGTTCCCCCGCCACCACCACCACCGCCGCCCCCACCACCCCAACTGCCGCCCAGCCCGGTGCCGCCACCGAACGGCGGACCGCCCAGCCAGATGCCTCGCCGGCCGCGTCCGCCATAGAGTGTGCCGCGACGCCGCGAGGCCGAGCGACTAATCACGATGAAGAGGATCAGCAGGAAGAAGAACCCGGCCCCGCCGCCGAATATTCCGCTCGCGCCGCTTTTTCGGGTGGCGTCGGCATTGGTCCGGCCGGTGCCGCGATATTCTCCCCGGGCGGCGGCCATCATCGCCCGCACGCCGGCGGTCAGGCC
>JBKJRG010000714.1:0-2839 GCA_046594805.1 Opitutaceae bacterium
CAACGCGCTGCTCGTGCAGGCGGACGGAAAGATTGTCGTCGGTGGTGCCTTCACGAACATCGCCGGCGTGGCGCGCGCGCGGCTGGCGCGGCTAAATACTGATGGGACATTGGACACGGCGTTTGAACCCGGACTGTCGAGTTCTGGCATTGTCACTGCCCTGGCGTTGACCTCCGATGGCCGGGTGCTCGTGGGCTTTGGGCCGGGTAACCTGGAGCGCCTCAACGCCAATGGCAGCCGGGACGCCAGTTTCCTGGCGCCGGCCGCACCGGCAGCGATCACCGGCCTGGCCATTGACGCGGAGGGGCGCATTTACGAAAGCGCCGGAACGATTCGGCGGCGTGCGTCCGCTGGCGGCGTCGACAACAGCTTTGGTTCTCCCGCGAATATTTCCGCCCGGGCGATTACGCTCCAAACTGACGGGCGCTTGCTGGTCGTTCATTCGGCCGGAGTCGCGCGGCTTAACTCCAACGGATCGATCGACCCATCGTTCAGTGCCGCAGCCAACGGCGCGGTGACCGCGCTCGCTTTGCAATCTGACGGCCGGCTCATTGTCGGCGGAAACTTCAGTTCGATCGGCGGCCTCCCGCGGGTTGGCATCGCCCGGCTTTCCAACACCGGCCCCGCGGTCAATACCCTCGGCGTGTCCGCGGATCGCCGGACGGTGACGTGGGTGCGCGGCGGCACCACCGGTGAGCTCGCCGCCGTGATCTTCGAGCAGTCGGCCGATCGCATGAGCTGGGCGCTGCTGGGCGTCGGAACGCGCATTGCGGGCACGACCAACTGGCAATTGACCGGTCTCTCGCTGCCCGCGACGGGCAACTTCTACCTCCGCGCGCGGGGCATTGCCCCTGCGACCGCGGGGACCTCTTCGGGGGTCTATGAGACGATTCGCGAATTCACGTTGGCGAGTCCGTTGGGCGGAAGTACTCAGACCTTGATCGCATTGCCCTCTGCTGCTTCGGCCACGACGGGATCGGTGGTGATGTGGTCCGTGGACAACAATTCCGGTGTCGTCACCCAGGTGGCGGTCCAATCGAGCACGGGCAGCCAGGCCACGGTGGAAATCGTGGTTTCCAATCCCACCGCCGCGGCGAACGGTTCTTCGCGGCTGGCCAATCTTTCGACGCGCGGGCGCGTCACCTCGGGCAGTCCGCTCGTGGTCGGGTTCGCGGTGGCGGGGAGTGCGCCTCGCGCCATTCTGGTGCGCGGCATTGGCCCGGCCCTGGGCGAGTTTGGCGTGACCGGTTCGCTGCCAGCGACCCGTCTCCAGATCGTGGATAGCGGCGGTCGCTTGGTCGCAGCGAACGAAGGCTGGGGCGGGTCGGGCGGCCTGACCACGGCCTTTGCCCAGACGGGGGCATTCCCCCTCGCGCCCAACAGCGGCGACAGCGCCGCCCTCGTGACGCTCGCGCCGGGCACCTACACGTTGCAGGTCGGGCCGGCGATCGGCCTGCCCTCCGAAGGCGTGGCGAAGGAGGGCGTCGCCTTGGCAGAAGTCTACGACGCCGACGCGGCGTCCACGGCGTCCCGGCTCATGAATGTTTCCACCCGTGGCAACGCCGCCAGCGGCGCGGACGCGCTGATTGGCGGATTTGTGATTTCCGGCAATGCCTCGAAGCGCGTGCTGCTCCGCGGGGCGGGCCCGTCGCTCACCCAGTTTGGCGTCACGGGCGCGCTGGCG
The DNA here is from genome assembly GCA_046594805.1 of Opitutaceae bacterium. Taxonomy (GTDB): domain Bacteria; phylum Verrucomicrobiota; class Verrucomicrobiia; order Opitutales; family Opitutaceae; genus ER46. The sequence continues at coordinate 1,685 of JBKJRG010000714.1, forward strand.
GATCCGGTGCTTTCGCTCTTCGACAGCCAGGGACGGCAGCTGGGGATGAACGATAATTGGGTCGCCGCCGCGCCTGAGCTGGCTGTCGCCACGGCGAGCGTGGGCGCGTTCTTGTTGAACACCGACAGTCGGGATTCCGCCGTCATGGCGACTTTACCGCCCGGGGCGTATACGGTTCAGGTGATTGGAGCCGGCGGCACGAGCGGCACCGCGTTGATTGAGATTTACGAATTGCCGTAAGGGCCCACCGGTTATCTCCGGTGCAGCGGTGGTGCGACTTGTACCCAATTCACTGCCATCAGGGTGCACGTTCCGAAGCGGTATCCGTGTGCCCAAAGTGGCACGGGCATCTTGCCCGTGGTCCGATTGCTCCACGGGCGAGACGCCCGTGCCACCTGGGGTTGACGTAACACGATTCCCCAACGGTAAGCCTCCTAACGTCCCTGCTTTTATCCGCGCACTTCCGCCGCCCCGCTACCAGCTCAGCACGAGAAGCGAGACCGCCTGCCGCGGGAGCGTGAACTTCAGCGTCGCGCTGCCGTTTTCCGAAACGACCGTGGCGGGGGCGCCGCTGAGCGGCGCGAGTTTGCTGGCCGCCTCGAGTTGCAGGTATTGCGGGCGGGAGGGTGCGACGGGCGAGCCGAGTTTTTTCCACAGCGCGTAGGCATTGCTGTGATCTTCGTCGACGCGGTAGTGCGCGACGCGGATATCCCCGCCCGCGGCCGGAAGGCCGGCGAGCGATAATTCAATGGCGGCCACCGGCCCGGCGACATCGTCGTCATGGTAGTGCCAGACCATAATCGCGGCCTGGCGCCGGGCGGCATCCAGGCTCGCGAGCGCTGCCACATCCGGCGCGCCACGCACGCCGGATTTGATGATACTCTCCACGCCCGCATCTCCGGTGCTCGTCGCGGCAATGCGCTGCCCCGTCATTTTCGCCATCATCCGATGCACGTTGAAGACCGGCAGCGTGAGGCCGTTGGACGCCATCACGCGAAAGCCGGCGAAATAGGGCTGGTCCTCGAATTCGAAGGCCCACGTGACCGATCCGCGCAGGTTGACCTTATAGGCGTCGGCCAGCTCGTAGGTGCGCGCGATCTGCTCCGCGGTGTAGCTCGAATAGACGGTCCCGTTGCGATACGCGTTCTCCGGATT
>JBKJRG010000771.1:0-3615 GCA_046594805.1 Opitutaceae bacterium
GGTCGAAAACCTCGCACCTGTCCACCCAAAGCAGCTGCTCACCTATCTCCGGCTCATGCGCCTGCCGCTTGGTCTGCTGATCAATTTCGGAGCCGCCACCTTCAAGGAGGGCATCAAGCGCATCGCCAACAACCATCACGACTTCGCGTCTTCGCGACTTCGCGTGAATCACGATCGCGACGAAAAAACAAAGTAATCCATTTCACAACCTCGCCAACGTATTCCTTCCTGAACTCGTGGCCGATAATGTGTGAGCACATTTACGAAAGAGACCACTAAGCCGCGGTATTTCGAAAATAGGGATGACGTCACCATTTATTTTTTCTGGCTCGGCAGCGCCTCGAGGGCGCGCGGGCGATTAGCCGGGCCGGGCTTGGGTGTGGGCGCGGCGCGAAGCAGGGTCGTCGCGTCCATTTGCGACGCCTTGAGCGCAGCGTCCGCGACGCGGTTGCGATATTCGCCGGGATCGTCCGGGCGCCAGTAGAATTCCCGCCCCGCCGCGCCGCCATCCCATTCGGTGTAACGCCATTGCGCCCCGATGACCGTCCGTCCTGCGACATCGCGCTTCGCCGCCGCATCGTAGTGATAAACGAGGCTGTAAGCCGCCCGGGGCGTGGCGGGCGCCTTGCCGTCGAGGAGCGGGCGAAGGGAACGGCCCTCCAACCCGGCCGGCAGGGCAAAGCCAGCGAGGTCCACGAGTGTCGGATACACGTCGATCAGCTCGACGGGAGCAGTGACGACCCGGCCCGCGGGCACGCCGGCGCCGGCGAGGAGCAGGGGCACGCGCGTCGCCGCGTCGAAGGCGCTGAGCTTGGCCCAAAGCCCGTCATGATCACCGAGGTGAAACCCATGATCACTGAGCAGGACCACGAGGGTGTTGCCCCATAGGTCATGTCGGTCCAACTCATCGAGCAGGCGGCCAATTTGGTAATCGATGAACGATATGCAGGCAAAGTAGCCCCGCCACGCCCCCGGCCGTGATTCCGGTTGGGCGAAGCCGGACAGCTCCGTTTGCAGCGCAATGGCCGGGATGTCGCGCAGCGCGGGCTCGGCCGGAATCGCGATTTCATTTTCCCGGTAGAGATCGAAGAATCGCTGCGGCGCTGTCCACGGCAGATGTGGCTTGTGGAAGCCTGCCGCGAGGAAGAAGGGGGTCCGGGCGCCGGCCTTTTCGGCGATGAGCCGCCGGATGGTGCGGGCGTTGAGGGCGTCGCGGGTGTTTTCGCCCTCGCCGTCGAGCACGTGCCACCGCGGCCGGCCATCGCCCCCGCCGTACCTTGTTTGGATGGCGGCCTTCTCCTGTTCGTTGTCCCCGGCGGGGTCTTCGTAATGGTCCCACGACGCGCCATCGTTCATGCGCCCGTTGTGAAAGATCTTCCCCGCGCCGGCCGCGTAATAGCCCTGCTGGCGGAAAAACTGCGGCAACATCACCGCGTCCGGCAACGCGGTGCGCACCGCGATCGTCAGTTCGTAGATGCCGGTGGTCTCGGGACGCCGGCCGCTGAGAAACGATGCGCGACTCGGGTTGCACAGGGGATACTGGCAGTACGCCCGGTCAAAACGCGTGCCGCGCGCCGCCAGTCGGTCGATGTTGGGCGATTTCACGGCGCGATCGCCGTAGCAACCGAGCATCGTGTTGAGATCGTCGACCACGATGAACAGGACGTTGGGACGGACGACGGTCGCGGCGGCGGTGACACCGAAGGCGGCGAGGTAAAGGGCAGGAAGCAGGGCGTGACGGCGGAGAAACATGGCGGGGAGAGGCGGAAGAACTGGGCGAAGCAGGCACCATTCATTTTCTAGCCGGGATAGCGAGCGGTTCTGAGTTTGCCTCCGGACCGGGATCACGGTCTTTCGTTTTGGCCGCGTAATGTAGGCCAGCTCGCTTGCGAGCGCGTTTTGGCGCGCGCAAGCGCGCTGACCTACGGTAAAGGCGTTTGAACAGCCAAAACGAAAGACCAGGGACCGGGATGAAGGGCGTGCACAGCGTTGTGACGCTTTTTCTCCTTTTTCCGTGTCACGTTTTGAGCCTTCGGGTGAGGTATGAATACTGCCCCCACCCCGACGCATGAACCCGACCCTCCGTTTCCTCGCTGCACTCCTGCTCACCTCGATCCCGGCTTTCCCCCAAGTCGCCCCGGTGCCTCCCACCTCCCCGCCCGCCGCGGAGAAACCCGCGCAGCGAAACTCCGATGGCACCCTCGTCCTCTCGCCGTTCGAGGTCACCGCCAACAATGATGTCGGCTACATTGCCACCAACTCGCTCGCGGGCAGCCGCCTGAACTCCGCGCTCAAGGACACGCCCGCCATCATCGACGTGTTCACGAAGGAATTTCTCGCCGATCTCGGGGCCAATGATCTCCCGACTGCGATGGCCTATGCCAACAACAGCCAGGAGGACGTCGGCGACACCCTGCGCGTCATCAACGGCGGCGACACGGTTAGCGCCGGCGCCGCCTTCCAGTTTCGCTCCCGCGGCCTGCCCGGCAGCCGGGCGCGGAACTACTTCGACACGCGGCTGCCCATCGATCTTTTTGTGGTCGAGCGCCTCGACGAATCACGAGGCCCGAACTCCGTCACCCTCGATACCGAGTCCGCGGGTTACGAAGCCCGCATCACGGCGAATCTCTCCGCCGGCCTGCGGTTTATTCTGAACTACTCCTTCACGAACCAGGACAAGGCAAACACCTACCCGCGCACGAAGCTCCTTTGGCAACAGGTTTACGCCTTCGTCAATGATCTTCAGGCCGCGAACCCGAATGTGAACGTGAATGCTCTCGCCGGCTCGAGTGGCAGCACCCTCGGCGCGCTCCTCGCGACCAACGTCACCGACCTGGCGGATCGATCCTTCGACTTCGAGCAGTCGCTGGGCAACCGGAAGCACAAAGCGAACGTGTTCGGGAATTACACGTTTCAAGGCCCGCGGCTCAAGGGCGTGGTCGTCGGCGGCGGCGGTCGCTACCAAAGCGCGATCAACGCCGGCTTAAACAACTTGAAGCAAATCCTGAAAGGCAGCGAACTCCTCCTGTTCGACGCCATGGCACGCTACCCGGTGCGGTTTTCCTTCTTCGACCGTCGCATCCGTGGCTCCCTCCAGATCAACGTCCGCAATCTCCTGAACGAGCGCGACCCGCAAATCCTGCGCTACACGGGCAACGGTCTCACCATTGACCGCGTAAACCTGCAGACTCCGCGCGAGGTAATATTCTCTTTTACGGCCAAGCACTGAAGCCGACCGTAAGGCGCAACGTCGTGCCTCGTGTCGCTTTTGCGCCCGTGGCGTGAGGCCGCCGGGTGTAAACTTGGCACCGTCCTGTTCGTGGCTGCGGATAGACCCTTCAAAACACCTCAGGCTGGTCTTTTGGCTGGTCCATCGCTGTCGAGACTACCCGAATCAGGGTACGAGCCTAATCCCGCCGCTGCCGGCGGGTCGTCCGGTCGAAAGTCGTGAACGTGACCCCGTCGGCTTTCCAAGAATTGGTTTGACGATGTTCCCAAAATGGGAACTATGTGCTCGCGCCCTCCGGCATGCATGTCATCTCCCGCAAGAAGCTGAAGGATTTTTGGGAGCTACACCGCCGGTCGGAGAAGCGCCTGCGCGCATGGTTTCACGAG
>JBKJRG010000276.1:0-13316 GCA_046594805.1 Opitutaceae bacterium
AGCGCGGCACCGTCTGAATTCGGTGCGTGTAGCGCACACCTGCGAACGGCTCCTGCTGAATCGAAACAGCATGGGCGCCGGCCGCCACGATACAGGCGAGCGCGAGCGCCGCCCGAAGCTTGGAGAAAAAGTTCATGAAGCGGAAAATTCGAAAAGATGATCACGCTTTCTTCTGCGCCAAAACCCTCACTCGTTGAGGATGCCGGAATGCTCCGCGACCACCGGCCGGATGCGAAGCCGGCTTTGCCAGGCGGAGGGACTTTTCTTGCCAGACCTTCACGGGCCGAGGCAAACCTCCGGCGTACTCGCGGTCAACCAGCGAGGGGATAATTCACTTAGCGGATTAGGCAGCACGCTGTCGTCGTCGGAAAGTCCTGAGCAAAGCCCGCAACATCGAGGCAGATGCTAGGGATGATGGAGGCATTGCTCGGTCATCCGGCGGAAGCCATTCGTTTCGCCGATGAAGCGGTGCGGGGAACCCCGCGGGTTTTCGCGGCGCCGCGTGAATTTGTGGTTTCAATGGGGACCGCGCTCCGTTGTCGTAGGCCGCATCCCCATGAAAGCGCTGCTCGCCCTGTTTTCCACCCTCACCTTGATTTCGCCGGCGCTCGTGCTGGCGCAATCCCGCCCGGCTTCGCCCGCGTACCCACGCCCGCTGGTTGAACTCAACACCAGTTATTTTCCCTTCCAGGACATCGGCGCGATCACGCCCGAGACTTGGGCGGCCCGAAGGAAAGACATCCGCGAGCGGATCCTGCTCGCGAGCGGGTTGCTGCCGTTGCCCACCAAGACGCCGCTCAACGCCATCGTGCATGGCCGCGTGGTGCGCGATGACTACACGGTCGACCGGGTAATTTTCGAGTCGTTTCCCGGGCATTATGTGACGGGAAACCTGTACCTCCCAAAAAATCCGCCGCCGGGCGGCAAGATGCCCGGTGTCCTCTCGCCGCACGGCCACTGGCCCAAGGGGCGCTTCACGGATTACGGCGCCGGCACCCCGGCCACGAAACAGCTGATCGCCATCGGGGCGGAGCGCTGGGAAAGCGGAGCGCGGGCGCCGCTGCATGCGCGCTGCGTGCAACTCGCGCGGATGGGCTGCGCGGTTTTCTTCTACGACATGCTGGGAAACGGAGATAGTATCCAGATTGCGGAACATCGCAGCGGCCGCCGGCCGGATCTGAATGGCCAGGAACCCGGCACCTACGGGCTCTATGCCGCGGCGGCGGACCTGCGGCTGCAGTCGAATTTCGGGCTGCAGACTTGGAACAGCATCCGGGCGCTCGATTTCCTGACCACGGTACCTGGCGTCGATTCGACACGGCTTTCGGTCACGGGCGAGAGTGGCGGCGGCACGCAGACCCTGATGCTGGCCGCGGTGGACGACCGGCTGGCGACCGCCTTTCCCTGCGTGATGACCAGCACGGCCATGCAGGGCGGCTGCACGTGTGAGAATGCGTGTTATCTCCGGATCAACCAGGGCAACATCGACATCGCCGCGGCGTTCGCCCCGAAGCCCATGGGCATGACGGCAGCGAACGACTGGACCAAGGAACTCGAGAAAAAAGGGTTTCCCGATCTAAAGAAAGTCTGGAGCAAGCTGGGCCACCCGGACGATGTCATCGCGACGTTCAACATCCACTGGCAGCACAACTACAATCATGTCTCCCGAACAACGATGTACGGGTTCATGAACAAGCATTTCAACCTCGGCTTCAGCGAACCGGTGCTCGAACGGGAGTTCGTGGTGCCAACGGAAGCCGAGATGACGGTGTGGACCGGAGCGCATCCGAAACCAACCGGCGACAAGGTCGGCGGTGCGCATGAAAAGGCGCTGCTGAAGCACTGGAGCACGGACAGCGATCGGCAGATTGCCGCGATGCCAGCGGTGACCGGACGCGCCTGGGAACTCATGATCGGCCGCGCGCGCCCAGCCGCGGACGACCTGCAGGTGGAAAGGGGCAGCCGCGTCGACTGGGGGCAGTACGCGGTGTTCAAGGGCACCGTGCGCGACGCCCGGCACAACGAGGAAGTCCCGTTCACCTACGTCCGCCCCAGCGAGGAAAAAGCGACGGGCACCGTGGCGCTTTGGCTGAGCAACCGCGGGCTCGAGAGCCTGACCGACAACGGGGGTCCCAGTGCCGCGGCGCAGCGGCTGCTGGACTCGGGCATCGGCATCATCTGCCCGACCTTGTACCTCGCGGATGCGAAGGAGCAGCCGTTGAATTTGCCGAAGAGCAAGGATCCGAAGCGCAACGAATGGTCGTGGGCCGCGTGTTACACCTATGGTTATAATCCCACGCTGGTCGCGCATCGCGTGCACGATGTGATGGCCGCAGTCGCAGCGATTCGCAAAGAGACGTCGTCCAAGCCCGTTAAGATCATCCTGGCTGGCTGCGATGGTGCGGGCGTGGTCGCGGCGGCTGCCGCCGCGGTGATGAAGGACCAATTCGCCGGCCTGGTCCTCGACACCGAAGGCTTCCGCTTCGCCACGCTCAACGATCCGTGGCATCCGTTGTTCGTGCCGGGCGCAGTGAAATACGGTGATGTGCCCGCCCTCGTGGGCCTCAGCGTTTCCCTGCAACCCACGGTTTTGGGCGAGAACGGTGCCAAGGGCGGCATCGACGCTGTGGCCAATGCCGTGCTGAAGCGGGTGGGTGACATGCCGAAGGGGAAAGCGGCTTCCGAGTAAGCGATTTCTTTTATCGCTCCCAAGGACCTCGTCCCCTGGCCTTGACTAGGTTGTTTCTTCAAATTCGGTTTTCGTAGGCAGCGAGCTTGCTCGCGCCCGGAGGGCGGCGGCAAGCTGCCTACCTACCGGAACCGGTGCCGGCGGGGGCCCCATTTGAAGACACGCCCTAGGCAGATCGTTAGAAGCGACCGCTGATACCGACATTGATCGCCACGCCATTGATGATCGTGGTCTGCATCCGGTCGCGATAGCCACGATACAGTACTTGGGGAGCGTTGAAGATATTGGAGACGTCGACGTTCAGGCTCATCGAAGGACGGAGCAGATAAGCGACACCCACGTTTACCGTCTCGAGCTCGCGGCGAAAGGTATTGCGGGCGGGATTCGTCGCATCATAGGACGAGAGGTAATCGCTGGTGAGATTGTAAAGGACACGCGTGCTGAAGCTGCGATAGCGCCAGGACAACATGAAATTGATCGAACGCGGGATAAAGCCAGCCACCTGGCCGCCGCTGAGGGTGCTCCTCTGGCCAAAGTCGCCGTGCGTGTCGATGATGGTGTAGTTTGCCGAGCCGCTCAGACCCTTCAGCAGTCCGGGCAGGAAGGTGAACTGTTGTTGGTAGCTGAACTCCCAACCCTGCACGTAGGCGGTGCCGGCGTTGAGTGACGTCAGCCGCTCGAAGCCCGCATATTCGCCATTGAACCCGTTATTGAGGCCGGAACCGATCTGGCCCTGGCCGATTCCGCTCACGATGTAGTCGGTGATCGTCTTGTGAAACCAGCCCACCGAAATATTGCCCACGGGCTCGAAGTAATAATCCAGGGTGGTGTCCCAGTTGGAGGCGCGCTGCGGCAGCAGGGCCGGATTGTTCACCGTGAGAGTCATGGCATTTTCGTTCGCGCTCTCACCGGGCAAAGCCGTGGTATATCCCGGACGGCCGAAGCCGGTGGACCAGCTGGCCCGCGCTTTCAGGTTGGGCGTGATGTCATGCATGAGATGCGCACTCGGGAACGACTGCGTGTAGCTTCCGCCAATCTTCCGATAGATGTAATCACGGTCCGCGGATCCGGCCGGATCAGCGAGCCGCTGCGCGGCGGTGCTGCGAAGGCTTGCGCGCACCTGCGGCCAATTGTAGCCCTCCGTCTCGGTCCGTTCGACCCGCACGCCGGTGAGAAAACCGGTGCGGCCCAGAAGGCCGTCGCGTCCAAACTTGCCGTCCGCCATCAGGTACCCGGCTGACACCTTCTCGAGCAGGCTGCGGGACGAGCTGTATTTGCTCTGATAAAAATAATAGAGATCCTCGGACCACAATCCCGGATTGAGCAGCTTGCGGTTGCTCAGGAACATATTGGTGTCCCATTGGGGAATGTGCCGGCCGGTCTTGATCTCGTCGAACGCGATGCGATTCGGATTATCGGGCAGCGGCCCGGTGCCCACGTAATTGTACCGGCGCTGCCCGTCGGTCACGGTCGTCTGGGCGAGCGTGTCACGCCAGTGAACCCCGGACTTCAACGCGAGCGGCACCTCGGTCGGCAGCCGGTAGCGCACGTTACCCTCGAGGGTGCGGACGCGCTGATCGTTCATCTGGTCGCTGTGGACCAAGGCGGGTGAGTCGGCCCGCGGCCGCCAATTGTTCGGATCGCGAAAGTCGGGCCCCGACGTCTGGACGAAGCTCGGATAAAGGTCGGACTTCGATCGATCGAGGATCCAGCCAATGTTGGTGATGCGATTCGTGAGGTCGCCGCCATTACCCTGGCCGTTGTTCAGATTGTTGCGGGCGTAGCGCGCGCTGTAATCGATTTTGAACGGACCAAAATCATGGTCCACGGTGAAATCGGCGCGCCGCGTCCGGGTGATGTAGTGGTTCGGCCCGACCATGGTCATGTCGATGGTCGAAGTTGGGACGGCCCGCACCTCGGTGATCCGATCCGTGTAACCGGGCACGATGCTGGTCGTGGCGCTTGGCACCGTGTTCTGGTTCTGGTTGCCGGTATAGGCGCGCGCGATCCAGCGGATGCGCGATGTCTCCACGTTGTCATTGCCCATGGTATTGAGCGTAAGCGTCGTGTTCGGCGAGAGCCGGAACTCGGTCTTCACGCTGACGCCGATCTGCTTGCGATTATTGAAATTGTCCTGGGTCTGGTAGCTCCAAAGATACGCCGGACTGGACGCAGTGTTCTGAAAATCGCGATCCGTCCGGAAGAAGCCCACGCTGTTTTCACTGTAGAACGTATTGACCGCGACGCCGAGGTTCCGGTTGCCCCCGAGCACGCTGAAGACCTCCTGATACCCAAAGTTTATCACCGGATGGGAACGATGGCGTTCGCGCTCCGGGATCTGCTGGGTGAACGACGGCGCCGTGCGGACGGAGAAATTGTACGTAAACCGGCGCTTTTCCTTCATGCTAAGGGTCGAACGCGTCTTGAGGTTGACCGAACCACCCATCGACTCCGCGCTCTTGTCGGGCGTGAGACCCTTGATCAGTTCCATCTGGTCGAACATCGCGCCAGAGAGGCTCTGCATTTCAAACGCGCGGTTGAAGCCAAGCGACGCCAGCCGCGCCCCGTCGATATTGATGGTATTGAGCGATTGATTCATGCCGCGGATGTTGAACCCGTAGCTGAGGCCTTCCTCCGTCGGACTGCCGGCGACGCCGGGAAGACGCATCATCACTTCGCCGGAACTCATGTTCGGCAGGTTTCCGAATTGGTCCATGGAGACGACCTCCTTGAGGTTGGTCGCGTTCCGCTTGGCGGTGATCGCAACCGCAGCACCTTCCCGCTCGCCCGTGACCTTGAAAGCATCGAGCTGGTAGATGCCGGAGGTCAGGTCGAAATCCCGCACGGCCCGCTGGCCGGACCCAACTGTAATCGAGCCGCGCAGGGCGTCGAGGCCCGTGTAGGAGACCACGACTTCATGGGTGCCGTCGGGAACCGGCGAGAGGACGTAGCGGCCCGAATTGTCGGTGAGCGTGGTCAGTCCGAGTGCGGGAATATCGACGCGGGCGCCTTGAAGGAGATTGCCGGTGGCAATGTTGCTGACATTGCCGGTGATGCTGCCGGCATCGGCGGCTTGGGTTGAGGAAACCAGCGACCAAAGGAAAACGCCGAGGATGGCGAGAAAAGCGCGTGGTCGGCACGTTGGAGTAAGGCAAGGTGAGGTTTTCATAGTGACGGCTAACTGCTACTGCTAGGAAACTGGATATTCAACTGCTACTGCCAGGAAACTTGATTTTTAGGGGTCGAGCCGGAAGGGGTCTAAGGGTAGGGTGAAAAGTCATGAAATCGGACCCCCTTAGGCGCCAAGGAGCCATTAGGCTGGAAAGCGCACGGCATCTCAGAAGTTCGGCATCCTCTCCCGCTATCGGCCAGATTCGAGCCCGAATTTGCCCGACCGAAGAGCTTTTCTTGCCAGCCTCCGGGAGGGGGCGAGATGAAAGTGGCCGTTGGCGCGAAGACCCCGGCCGCGGCCAGGACGTCACGCCGCCGGCAGCAACCGCCGGGCGTTGCCCTGCAGGATCGCGTGGAGTTGTGCGGCGTCGAGCGGCGACTCGATCAATTTCAGGATCGCCGTCTCGAGCGGGAAATACGGCGCGTGGGAGCCGAACAGCACGCGCTCGACGGGCACGCGCGGCGTCTTCGTCTCGGGCCGCGCGCCAATCATGCGGCCGACGGCGCCGTTGCCCTCCCAGCGCGAGAGGTCGATCGTGGCGCTCGTCTCGCGCATGAGCGGCACGAGGTCGGAACCCTGGGCGTTGCCGGCGAAATGCAGCACCTGCACCTTCGCGTTCGGCACGGTTTTCATCGCGGCCACCAGCGGTGCCGCCACGACCGGGAGCGGCGTGATGGCGGGGTGGTGGACGCGCGAGTCCTCCATCGCAAACGCGATCTGCAGGAGCAGGCTGCGCTCGCGCACGAGGGCGAGCAGCCGGGGCAAATCGGGGTGACCGAGGTCGAACGGCTGGTAGCCGGGAAAAATCCGCACGGCGGGCATTTTGAAAACCTCGTGGCAGCGCCGCAGATCCTCCTCCCAGTCGGGCCACGCGAGATTCACGGTGCCGATGGGACGCAGCAGGCCGCGGCCGTGCGTGCGGCACTCGGCGGCGAGGCGCTCGTTCACGCCGGCGATGTCCTTGTCGAGGAGTGCCTCGTAGCTGCCGGCCCAGGCCTCGATCACGCGGTGCTGGCGCAACTTCTCCACGAGTGCGGGCGTGGCGGAATATTTCAATTTCCGAAACGGCCAGCGGAACAGGTTAACGTTGGTGTCGATGATGCCCGGCGCGGCGGAGTTCGCTGGCGCGGCGGCAACGGGCGATGCGGCACTGCCCAGGGCCAGGGCCGCACCGGTGAGCGCGGAGCGGTGGAGAAATTCACGGCGATTCAACGGAGGCATGGCGGGAAAAACTACGGTTGGAGCTTGAAGCCCTTTTGGCGGAAAATGGCGGCGGCGAGGTTGCGGAAATTGCCGCCGAAAATCTTCAGGCGATCGGCGCGCGAGAGATCGGCGTCGAGCACTTTGCCGAGTTCCGTGGCGTAGCTGCGGCTGGGGCCATGACCGCCCCACACGATGCGGTCGGCGCCGAGTTCCTTCACGGCGTAGTCCACGGCGCCGGAGTGCGGATCGGAGCCGGCGAATTCGAGCAGGATATTTTTATGCGGCCGCACGACGCGCACGCCGAGTTCCCAATCGCCGCCGGAGTGGCCGCAGATCAGGCGGACATGGGGGAAGCGCTGCGCGAGGGCGGCGACGTCCATCGGGGTGGATTCGCCGGGGAGATTGTCGCGGCCGGGCAGGCGGGGCGAGCCTCCGACCTTGAGCCACGTGTGAATGTAGATCGTGGCGTCGAGCTCGGCGGCGAGCCGGATGATCGCGTCGTTGTTGGGATGGCTGCAGACGATGCCGCGTTGGTTGCCGCCGACATATTTGATCCCGATGCAGGGACCATGGCGGATCCATTTTTCCATCTTCGCGCAGCTCTCGTCCGGAAACCCCGGATCGATCGGGGTGATGCCGGAGAGGTGGTGGCGTTCGGTTTCGAGGAGGCCGCGAAGTGCGTCGTCGTAGGGCGAGGGCGTCAGGGGATTGGCCAGCGTGCCGCCGATCTCGAGGGAGATGGAGCGCTCGATGCCCATGCGCTCGACGTAGAACTGGTTAAAGCGGTATTGCGCGACGGGATCCGCCGCGCCCCAGAAACCGTGGAAGTGCGTGTCCCAGATGCGGAGGGCGACGAGTTCGTCGCGCGTGGGCAGGCCGTAGTCGGCGGCGTTGATCGAGAATTCGCGTGGGGTCATGGCGGCGCGGGGTGAGGCCGGTCGGAAAACGCGGCATGATGGCAGGTGGGTTGTAGCGGAGGGGAGGTGGTTGGCGATGGAATCTTGCGCGGGCCGCAGGGAAAAAAACTTGCCTTTGAGGTGAGATAACCGAGCAGTTACTCGACTCCCTGCGCGGTGGCGCACTCCTGATCCCTGCGCTGGGCGTTCAACCTGACGAACCATGAATGCTAACCCGCCCGCCGATGTTCCGTTCCGATCCGCCGCCCGTGTCGCGTTGCTGTGGTTGGTGGCGATCGTTTCCCCGGCCCTCGGGCAGGGCTCGCTCTCCGGCACAATCACGAATGCCGCCACGGGCGCCACGCTCGAAGGCGCGCGCGTCGTGCTGCAAGGCAAGGGCCTTGAGACCACGAGCGACAGCCTGGGGGTGTATCGCTTTGAAAATATTCCGGCTGGGCCGGTCGTGGTCGTCGTTTCCTACACGGGCCTGGCGGTCACGGAGATGGCGGCGGAGATCGCGGCCACCGGCGCGGCGCGGCGCGATGTCGGGCTCACCGCGGACATCTACAAGCTGAGCAGCTTCGTGGTCTCCAGCGAGCGCGAGGGCAACGCGAAGGCCATCACGCTGCAGCGCCAGTCCAACGGCGTGAAGAGCATCGTGTCGGCCGACGCGTTTGGCGGTCTCGCGGGCAACCCCGCCGATCTCGTGATGCGGCTGCCGGGGGTCGAGGGCGAGTCGGTCGGCGGTGACAACCGCTACCTGCGCATCCGCGGGCTCAACCAAAATCTCAGCACGATCACGCAGGACGGAAATCGCATAGCCGACGCGGCGTCGGGCGGTTCGTCGCGGGAGTTTCAGTTTCAGACCGTCGGCTCCGATTCGATCGAGCGGATCGAGGTCACGAAGTCGCCGACGCCCGATATGGACGGCGACTCGATCGGGGGCGCGGTGAACCTGGTTTCCAAGAGCGCGTTCGACAGTTCGCCCGAGCGCCGCATCCGCGGTTCCGTCGGCGGCATCTGGCGCGTCCGCGATCCGCGCGACAAGGCCCGCGGCAACGCGTCGCTGTCCTACTCGGAGGTCTTCGGCCGACGGCTCGGCGTCGCGGTGAATCTCGCCTATCGCCCGCACGGCTCGATCATCGATGCGACCACGCAGGCGCACGAGCTGTTGCCCATCGGGGTCACGGGGCCGGCCTACACCTATCAGCTCACGGCGCAGGATTTTAGAAACATCCGCACGCGCTCCGGCGCGAGCGTGAAGCTCGACTACAAACTCAGCGATGCCGCGCGCGCGTTCGTCAAATGGGAGTTCAACAAGCACATCGAGCACTTCGACGGCAGCCAGGCAACGTGGTCGACCGCGCAGACCGTCGCGCTCCGCGACGCCGAGGGAAATTTCACCAACGCCGGCGGCATTCTCCCCGGCTACACCGATGCGCAAACCCAGATCCGCGCCGTCGCCACCAGTCAGATCGCGATCGTTTCGCAGAGCGCCTACAAGGATGGGAAGACGATGACGCTCAATATCGGCGCCGTGCATCGCCACCCGACGTGGCTGCTCGACTACGACGTCTATTCCTCGAAATCCAAAGCCTACTATGCCGGAAACAACGACTTCACGTTCACGCTGCGGAACATCGGCTTCACGCTGACGAAGCGCGACAAGCTGTTTCCCGACGTGACGCAAACCGAAGGGAACGACTGGACCAACCTCGCGAACTACACCGACAATCTCTACGCGAGCGCGCGCATGGTCGGTTGGGACAGTTACAACGGCGCCGCGATCAACCTGAAAAAAACGTTTCGCGCCCCGGTGCCGGCCTACCTCAAGTCCGGCCTGCGGCTGCGTCAGCAGACGCGCAATCTCGACAACACGCCGTATCGCACCGTTTACGTCGGGCCCGATGGCGTGATGGGGCCCAATGCCGCGAACGGCGGGCGCAACGACGACAACCTCGCGCAGTTCGGCCAGATGAACCGACCGTTCCCCGAAACCAATCTGCGGCGCTACGGGAACGTGCCCTTTGCCGCGCTTCAGGCCGTCGGGCGGCCCAACGACCTCGATCGTTTTATCGCGGTGAATCCGTCGCATTTCGTGCGGCAGTTGGCCAACGACACGCAGGCCGCCCTCGTGAACAACCAGCAGTTCACCGAGAATATCCGCGCCGCCTATTTCATGGGCAACCTCGACCTCGGGCGTTTATCGGTGCTCGCGGGCCTGCGGGTGGAGGAGACCGAGACCGAGGGCGTGGGGGCGCTGCAAGTGATCACGCCGGAGGAGCGCGCGCGCCGCGCGGCCTTTGTCGGCACGCCGACCGAAACAGAAATCCGCCGCCGCACGCAGGAGGAGTTTGGCCGCCGGCAGAAACGCACGGGAGACTACCGCAGCCTCTTTCCGGGCGTGCATTTCAAATACAACGTCTCGCCCAACATCGTGACGCGCCTCAGCTACGCGACCAACATCGGCCGCCCGGGCATCGGCCAGCTCATTCCCCGCACCACCGTCAATTACGACAACAACACGCTCTCCTCCAGCAACCCGAGCCTCCAGCCCCAGACCGCGCAGAATTTCGATCTCACGACGGAGATTTATTTCGAGCCGGCCGGGATGTTTTCCGCCGGCGTCTTCCTCAAGGAGATCAAGAAATTCATCTACAACTCGCCGTCCACGGTGATCGGCTCGGGGACGGACAACGGTTTCAACGGCGAATACGCCGGCTTCACCTTTTCGACGCAGGCCAACGGCGGCTTCGCCAAGGTGAAGGGCCTCGAGTTGAGCTACAACCAGCAGTTCACCTTTCTGCCCGGCATCTGGAAAGGTCTCGGCGCCTACGCCAACTTCACACGCATGCAGGCCGAGGGCAACTACGGCACCGGCACCGCGATTGCGCTGGCGCCGAACCCGCGCGTGGCGGGCTTCAATCCCTTCATCGCCAACGTCGGCGTCTCCTACATCCGCCACAAACTGAGCCTGCGCGCCAGTTACAATTATCGCGGCCGCTACCTGACCGGCTTCAACGCGAACGAATCGCGCGCGACCTACGCGCACGCGCGGCCCGTCGTCGATGTGAAGACACTCTACAACCTCACGCGCAACTTCAGCCTCTACCTCGACGTCGTGAACATCCTGATGAACCCGGACCGGCAGACGGAGTTTGGTTACGGGCGGCCGCAGACGACGCATCTCATGCGCCCGCAGTTCTTTTTCGGCGTCAACCTGCGCCAGTGATGTGATCCGACCGCGTCAGTTTTGTCCTTTTCTCGCCGCCATCGTCGGTGCGGTGGTCGCACGACTCGGTGCGGCGGAGCCGCTCGATTACAACCGCGACATCCGCCCCATCCTCTCCGACAAGTGCTTCAAGTGCCACGGGCCCGATGCCCGTGCGCGCGAGGCCAAGCTGCGGCTCGACGTGCGGGCCGAGGCGCTCGCGGCGCGGGGCGACGGCACGACACCCATCGTGCCGGGAAAGCCGGAGGAGAGCGAAGTCGTCTGGCGCATCGAGTCGCCGCACGACGACGAGCGGATGCCGCCGGCCGATGCCAACGTCACGCTCTCCACCGCCGAGCGCGCCCTGCTCCGGCGCTGGATTGCCGAGGGCGCGGAATATCGGCCGCACTGGTCGCTGATCGCGCCGATGCGCCCGCCGCTCCCCGCGTTGAAAAACACCCGCTGGCCGCGCCACGAGATCGATCGCTTTATCCTCGCGCGGCTGGAAAAGGAAAATCTCACGCCTGCGCCCGAGGCGGACAAGGCGACGCTGCTTCGCCGGGTCTCCCTCGATCTCACCGGCCTGCCGCCGACGCTCGCGGCGCTCGACGGATTTCTCGCGGATGCGCGGCCCGACGCCTACGAGCGCGCCGTGGATCGGCTGCTCGCCGCGCCGGCCTACGGTGAGCGCATGGCGGTCGACTGGCTCGACGCCGCGCGCTACGCCGATTCCAACGGTTTCTTCCGCGACAACGCGCGCCAGATCTGGCCGTGGCGGGACTGGGTGATCGAGGCGTTCAACCGCAATGTTCCCTTCGACCAATTCACCGTCGAGCAGCTCGCCGGCGACCTCCTGCCCGGCTCCACGCCCGAGCAGAAGATCGCGACCGGTTTCAACCGCAACCACATGGTCACCGGTGAAACCGGCATCATCGACGAGGAGTATCGCGTCGAGTATGTCGCCGACCGGCTGGAGACGACCTCGGCCGTCTGGCTCGGCCTCACGGTCGGCTGCGCGCGCTGCCACGATCACAAATTCGATCCGATTTCGCAGCGTGACTACTACCGGCTCTTCGCGTTCTTCAACAGCGGCGTGGAAAAGGGTCTCGTCTCGCCCGACGATCCGCCGCCGGTGATGGACGTGACCTCGACCGGGCAACGAGCCGAACTTGAAGCCCTGCGCGCCAGCCGCGCCGCCGCCGAGCGCGCCTTCGCCCAACGGGCCGAGCCGCTGCAGTCCGCCATGGCAGCTTGGGAGCGCGTCGCCGGGGACGAACTCAAGGTGCCGGCCGAGCCCGTCGCGGCGCACGTCGATTTCGAGCCGGAGCATGCGACGCGCGCGCAGGAAAAAGGCGGCGTTTATTACGAGGCCGGACTGGTGGGGCAGGCGGCGCGTTTCGACGGCATGCAGCACCTCGAACTCCCGGCGGACACCGCACTCGACGCGGACCAGCCGTGGACGGTGGGTCTTTGGGTGAAACCGACCGCGTCGCTCGCGGGCGTGATTTCCAAAATCGAGCCGACGGGCGACCGCCGCGGCTTCGAACTCATCTGGGCCAAGGGCCAGCTCCAGATCAACCTCGTCGATCGCTGGGTCGCGAGCGCGATCGAGATCGTCACGAAGGAAGCGATCAAGCGCGTGGACTGGAGTCACCTCGTCGTGAGCTACGATGGCTCGGGCAAGGCGGCGGGCCTGCGCGTGTTTGCCGACGGCACGGAGGTGGCGCTCACCATCGTGCGCGATTCGCTGCAAGGCCCGATCACGAACCGCGAGCCGGTGCGGATTGGGCGGCGCGACAGCGGACTCGGGTTCTACGGCCAGCTCGACGAAGTGTGGATTTTGCACCGGGCCGTCACGCCCACCGTCGTCCGCGAGTGGTTTTGGGGCGAACGGCTGCGCGGCATTTTACCGGTTGCAGTGGAGAAGCGCGATGGGCACCAACGGAAACTTGTACTCGACTGCTACGTCGAACGTCACGGCGATCCGGCGACGCAGGCGGCGCGGGCGCGGGCGGAATCTGCGCGCGAGATCGAGGAGGCCTTTCGCGCGAAATTGCCCAAGACCCTTGTGATGGAGGAGGCGGCGACACCGCGCGTGACCCGCTTGCTGGCGCGCGGCCAATACGATGCGCCGGGCGAGACCGT